>JAZFQE010000243.1:0-4750 GCA_036444955.1 Gemmatimonadales bacterium | reverse complement strand
GGTACCAACCAACCGCTTCTTCGGCCCTGCCGCACGTCCTGGAAAATGAACGGAAGCCAAAGAATAGGAATGTCACGCACGTAGAGCACTACGGGGCGCGCCACCATCACGTTGTTCGAAACCCACTTGACCTTGCCGGCGCTAAAGTGGTAGTGCGGTGTCGGCAGCTCGCAGCTGCTCAGATTACTCTCCGCCGAATAGAGGCGTGTTGAGCCAGAGTCAACAGCAATGCCACCGCGCAGAAACCAGTCCACTCCTCCCTGATTAAAATTTGTCAGCGCCTCGCCCACCAATCCCCGGTTCTCACATGTGTCGTAACGCATCGTCTCGCCCACCAAGACAGAACCGCCACCGAAGAGAGTAGGCTCCCCGCGCGCAGTAAGACGGCAGTCCGCCTGCAGGAACGTGATGTTGTCTGCCTCAAGTATGCTCCCTTCGCGCTCTACCAATGCGCTGCCTGCCAGATCGATTTGCTGATTTTCTCCGTGCAGCGTCAGGCTATCCGCAGCGTATCGTGTCGCCCGGAAACCGGATCGCTCGAGCAGTTGACGTATCACCGAGTCGGCGGCCGGGAAGCGCCTGCTAGGAGAAGTTGGGAGCCCCAGCTCGCGGGCAGCAGCGGTGTCCAAACCGTCGCTTGCTGGTCGCGCCAATGTTGAATCATCGAGGGCACCCACATCGGAGGGCTGAACCGCCTCACGCCCTCGGCGTACTGAATCGGGGAGCACGAGCCGACGGCCCTCCTGTGCCGACAGGTCCTGAACAGTTCCCAGCATCAAGAGAACGAAAATACCGGTAGCAATCGCGTTGGGCGGCTTCGCTTTCTTCGCAACTAGTTTCGACAGGAAGAGTCCCAGTTCATACAACACAACCAGGGGCACAACCATCATCACCATAGAGCCAGGATCGGGAGGAGTTAAGAACGCAGCCACAGCTGTCGAGAGCACGAAGGCGTATCGTCGATTGCGGCTAAAGAACTCCGGACCAAGCAGTCCCATGGCGGACACGACGATCATGAAGAGCGGTAGCTGAAAAACTATGCCGAACGCGAGTATCACTTGAGTGGCGAAGCTGAAGTACTCACCGGCCGTTATGATCGGCTCCAATCCCTCCTCGAGGAAACTGGACGCTAGCCTCAGCACCGCGGGCAGCACCCACAGGTACGCCATCATCGCTCCCGCTGCGAAGAGCCCGAAACCGGCCATCACCGCCGGGATGATCTTGCGCTTTTCCTCCTCGTACAGAGCCGGTGACAGAAAGGTCCACGCCTGCCAAAGAATTACCGGAAACGCCAAGATCGCTCCGACCAGAACCGCTAGCTTGAGTGTTATGAGGAAAGGATCGAGCGGGTGTGTGAAGAAAAGGCTTCCGTCGGCAAGGTACGGCGCAATTGGTTCTTTTAGGAGACCCAGCACGTCGAGGTTCTGCACAATAAAGAACCCGGCCACCGAACCCACGGCGAGAGCTGCAAGACTCCATAGAATCCGCCACCGGAGCTCCTCGAGGTGGTCGAGAAACGGCATCTGACCCGAGGATTTCTTCTCTGACACTTGTACCGCTGGTGCTCCGCGCCGGGTTAGCGCTCTAGGTTCTGTAGTCGCTCTTGGGCAAGGGCGGCTTCATCGGATCTGGGGTAACCAGCCAAGACTCTGCGGAAGTAACTGCGAGCTTCTTCTAGCCGATCATCTTGCTCGGCGATAACACCCAGCTTGAAGAGCGCCATGGGAGCCCTTGGTGAGTCGGGAAACCGCGCGACAACCCCTCGATACGCGGCAGCGGCTGAATCGGTATCCAACTGAGTCCAAGCCTCACCGAGGAGAAACTGGGCGTCTGTTGCTCTGGGATGCGCCGGAAAACTGTCAAGGAACATCTGGAACCCGGAACGTGCCGTCACCGCGCTTCCGCGACGCAACTGTTGCAGGGCTGCATCAAACAGCTCATCCGCCTGAGTCCCCAGTCTTGGTCGCGCGGCCAGAGTGTCACCTACGCCGACCCCGATTCCTCCTCTACTCTGTATCTGTGTGCGAAGGTCGGAGAGGCGTTGCTGACTCTGACCGGTCAGTTCCTGAATCTGAATGAGCTGTCGCTGTATCTCGGTGTGGTCGCTTCGGAACTGACCCGTTGATCTGGTAAGCCTGGCCTGCATAGCCCGGACCGAATCTATCAGCACTTGTTGTTGCGCCATGATCGCTTCGACTTGTCTCGTAAATTCAACGGCCCGTGCTGTATCAGCACGGGCCGTTTCTTCGCGTAGTTCCACTAGCTGCCGCTCAACCCTCTGCACGTCGCCCTTTAGTGCGCACGCGCTGAGGGCGACGGTGCTAAAGGCTAGAACACTCAGTCTCCTCAAATGCCAGGTTGGACCAGCCCATCACCGCCAGCAGTTATCGTAAACTGATCACGGCGGTTCTGTGCCCACGCCTCTTCGTTGCTACCCATTACAAGCGGCTGGGATTCGCCCATGGACCTCGTAGATATCCGCTCGGCGCTGACACCCCTGTCAACCATGTACTGCTTGGCCCCAATTGCACGGCGATTGCCAAGCGCGATGTTATACTCGTCCGAGCCACGCTCATCACAGTGGCCGACAATCTCGATCATCAGCATTGGATTCGCCCGGAGAATAGCAATTTTTGCATCGAGGACCGAGACATACTCCGGCTTGATCTCCGAACGATCGAAGTCAAAGTGAATACGGCTCGAGAGCATTTCGGTAACAGCCGCAGTCTCCTGCTGGATCCTCATGATCGAATCTTGTCGAGCTTCCTGCTGCCGACGAACCCTCACCCGCTCTTCAGCCTGGACCCTCGTGACGCTGTCTCTGACGGCCTGCTCGCTCGCAACCGAATCCCTGCGAACCTGCTCAGCGGCAGCAAGCGAATCTGGGTCCGTTAGAGGTATCGGTTCCGGACCGCCACCGCATGCCGACGCAAGCAGAACGACGGTTGCCCCAAAGGTTACTGGTAACGTTAGTCGCATCGTCTCTCCATTCATTTAGTTTTCTACAACACCGATCCCGACTGTCTGGACGACCACGCTGGCAGCCGTACCTTTCCCATTCGGGTAAGCTGCCGAATTCTTCCGGTCTCGATATCTATGATCCAGATCTGATTGGACCCCGCACGGCTCGACACGTAGGCTAGATGCCGGCCGTCCGGTGCCCATGTCGGATCCTCATTTCGCCCTGCGCTAGTCAGCTGCCTGACGCTTCGCGAGGCAACATCCATCACAAATACCTGCGTGCTACCCTCGACGTCACGATGAAACGCAACGTTCAAACCATCCGGAGACCATTCAGGGGCGAAGGAACTGCCGGTCACCCCAAAGTCGAACGGCGCGAACAGCTCTTGGCCGGTTCCCTCAGATGCCATGACATAGATCTGCGGCTGGCCAGCACGCGTCGATACGAACGCTATCTGGCGCCCATCAGGACTATATGTAGGTGACAGGTTATCTGAAAATTGACACACCGTCAAGCGCTGAAGGCAGCAGTCGTCTGCCAGGTCGTACGAGTAGATGTCCGTCCCCGTGCGGCTGGCTCTGGCAAACACCATCATCGCGCCGTTCGGCGAAAAGCTCGGTGCGAAATCCTGCACTCCATCCGCCGGAGCAACAACGATATCGGGATTACCAAAACCACCTTCCGCACTCGCCACTCGAATCCGCGAATCCCCCGGAAAATTGACATATGCAAAGCTCAGCCCATCAGGGTGCCAAACAGGAGAATATACGCGGCCCTGGGTGGCCATTTCCGTGATGTTCGCGCCATCCGAGTCTACTCGATAAAGTCGGCCGTCGCGGACAAAGAGAACTTGTGAACTGGCAATCCCGGGTGTCCCTGCTGCACCGAGGACAACCTCGTCGGCGACACTGTGAACGGTGGTACGGAACCTGGCATCCCCAACTTCCTGGTTCGGAATGTGAAGTTCCGTCCTGACTGTCTCTCCAAGAACGTCGTAAAGAGTTACGCTCACGCCGGAGTCCCCGTGGGAGACAACGTCGACGGCAAACTGCGCTCCGAGTGCAGCGTAGAGCTGGTAGTTGACGACCGCAGGCAGGCCATCAGAGGCAGGCGGCCCGGACCCCTGACCCGGTCCGCTGGTCAGGTGATCGCCTCCGAAGAGTAGTATCAGCTCAAACAGATCGGAGTAATCGAGATCACGCTGTAGTATGGCGCGAACGGAGTCAACGAAAGATCCGCGCTCACCATCCAGAATAAGCAGACCAGGCAGTGTACCGGGAGCATAAGTAATCCCCACCCTGACACCCCGGTCTAGTGCTCGGTTTCCCTGGCTATACGCCGCCTGGACCACCGACGCTTGAATTAGCAGGAACAAGATCACGTACCGCACAAGCCCTCGACTGGGTCCCTATCTAAGAGATGCGGGATCGAAGAAGAAGCTCACTGGCAAGACGTCCGCCGGATATCCCCCAGGTAACGGGCCGAACGCTCCTGAATTGGCCGCTGCCTCAACAGCCCCCTGCGCTTCCAGATCAAACGCAAAGTTCCCGGATCGGGCCATGAACCGAAGGTTCGTCACCGAACCATCCGCCCGAATGAAGAAGAGGATCTCCGCCCGCAACGCCGCGTTTGCCGTGGGGCGCCTCCAGCGGCGGTAGACCTGAGCCACGATATTGTTCAGGTAAGCCGGATATGGAAAACTCACGCCGCTCGTCCTTACCGTCGCCACATCTCGCCCAGTCGACGGCTCGTCCCGGGCGACGACATCAGTCGTCGTTTGCACGGGGA
>JAZFQE010000242.1:0-12985 GCA_036444955.1 Gemmatimonadales bacterium | reverse complement strand
GCCCCCGCGCACTGCGCGCAGGGCTCGAGAGTGACGCACAGGGTTGCTTCGTCCAGTCTGTCGGTGGAAAGGACATGCAGCGCCGCGCGGATCGCGGTCAGCTCGGCGTGTTGTGTGAGATCGGTTTTGGATACGGTCTCGTTGTGGGCGCGGGACACAATTTTTCCGTCCATTACGACGGCGGCGCCGACGGGCCCCTCGCCGAGCGCGGCGGCGTGGCGTGCTTCTTCCAGCGCCGCAGTCATGCCGAGGTCGGCGTCGCTCGAGAGTGGTGCCCTGTCAGACCTCGGCACTGGATAACTATCCAGCACGCTGTGTTTTGTCGGCTCGCTGATTGTTACGGCAGTTGTCCTCTCATCTGATCACTGACATTCTCTTCGAGAGGACGCGCTCGCGGTCCACCACGAGTTGGTAGACATAGACCCCCGAAGCGGCTACCCGGCCGGTGCCTCCGTACCTCCCATCCCAGTACGCTTCAAACCGCCCGCTTCCGTTCCACGACAACCCGAGCTCGTTCAGTGTTTCTTCCGAGCCCTTGAGGATCGGTATCGCCACCAGTTGCGCCAGGACATTGTAAATCCTGAGGGAAACCACTGGTCTATGTCCATCCACGAACCAATCCTCACCCAATTCAAACGGGATCGTGGTCGTGGCGTTGAATGGATTTGGATAGTTTTGGCCGAGCTGGACACTGTCTGCTGACCCATTCTGCGCGGTCAGGGTCGCTGGTACCGCCACAAGGAGCCCGAGCGATACCACCGCCCAGGCAAGTTGCTTCATGTCAAGCTCCTATCTGACAAATAGTTACGCTAGGTCTTCTCCTTTTCTCGGTTGCTACTCCGGCTACCAAGTTCAAGGTAGAGAAAACGGCTTACCCTTGTCAACTGTGTTTGCGCCAACCTCATGCCCGGGGACCAGCCGTTCGAACATCTCCCTTTCGCACCGTAACGCCCTTAGCATCGAGCCACTCGAGCAGTGGAATCAAGTACTTACGCGTCACGCCCAGCAGCTCCTTCAGTTCGGCCGGACTGGCCTGTCCGCGGCGCTGGACTTCCTCCGCCACCTTCGACGAAATCTCCTCCAGAACAGGCCGGCTGTAGTACCTACCCTCCCCCACCCTCACTACTGAGCCGCCGCTCACGAGGAAGTCGGTGAAGGCACTCTCCTCATCTTGGGGCAACAATCGCGCCAGCTCGGGACTGCTGAGCCCCTGATATCCGGCCGCACCCAGCGCGTCGAGGACGTCGTCAGCCATTTTAGCCTGCGCGGCCGAGAGGCGCGGCCTGAACCCCTCCAGGCGCACGCTACCCTTATCCACCACCACGCGACCGCCCAACCGCAGCCTCTCAACCACGCTCGCCCCCGCAGAGCCAAAGCCGACCAGTCGCCGGAATTCCTCCAAATCCATCCCCGGCACGAGCGGGTGGGTCTCATGATAAAGATGAAGCCTGTCGAGGGCGGTGTCAGTGACCTGCTTCACATCGGGCGACGAGACAAAGATTGAGTCCAATAGTTCCACCCCCTCCGGGGGGGATTTCGTCAACTCCCGCTCGGTGTCAGGATCGAAGCCAAGCCTGACCGCAAGCTCCCCCACAGCCACACCGGCGCGTGCCGCAGTTACAAACGCCGAGAGGCGCTGACGACTGTTTCGCTGATACTTGCTAGCGGCGTCAACGGGCCTGCGCGGTCGGGCAGGAGGCCATGGATCGACCACAACAATTCCGCCTATCGTTGTGATCGGTGAATAGCTTCTTATCACGCCACGGTCCCCGCACCGCACGACCGCCGGCTCCTCCAGTCTCAGGCGGGCAGCCTCGCAGTCTCCTGGCTGGATATCGCCGTGCGCCGGGGTGACTCGGGCGATAATCTCCGAGGTTCCGAGGTGGATTCGCACGCGCGACCTCTGGCTCAGGGCTCTGGCCTCAGGCATCAGTGATAGCATCACGTCGACGACTCTAGACTCCTTCCAACAATCATCGCTCACGACGACCGAGCCGCGACGTAACGCTGTCCGGTCTAGACCCGTCAACGCGAGCGCTGTCCGTCTGCCTGGAATCGCCGTGCTAGCCGCTTCCCCGTGGACCTCGATGCTTCTGACTCGCGTGCGTCGGTGGCCGGGAAATATGAGAACGTCCTCGCCCACGCTGATACTCCCGCTCCAGACTGTACCCGTTGCCACCGTTCCGGCCCCGGCAACGCTAAACACACGATCGACTGGCATGCGAAACAGATCACCCGTCGAGCGCTCAACAGCGTTCTTGCCAGCGTCTCGTATCGCAGTCAGCAAATCATCCAGGCCGATACCTTCCATGGAGGAGACAGCTACAGGATCTTCCCACTGAATTTCTGATTCCCGCAGCCGATCCTCGAGATCCGACTTGACGAGCTCCAACCAATCAGCCTCTACCAAATCGCATTTCGTGACGGCGGCAACGCCGCTCTTGACACCCAGGAATTCCAGAATGGAAACGTGCTCCAACGTCTGCGGCATTAATCCTTCGTCCGCCGCCACTACGAGCAGGGCAACATCAACTCCGGTGGCTCCGGCCACCATATTGCGAATGAAGTCTTCGTGGCCAGGAACATCCACGATACTCGCGGCGCGGCCGTCGCCGAGATCGAGTCGTGCAAAGCCCAAGTCGATCGTAATTCCGCGCCGCTTCTCCTCTTCCCACCGGTCGGTATCGACACCGGTCAGAACCTTAACGAGCGCCGTTTTGCCGTGATCAACGTGCCCGGCGGTACCGATTACGAAGTGGTCGCTCAATCGAGACTCTCCCAGTAACTCAGCGCTTTGGGTTCCCGTCCCTCGGAGAGGTGTTGCTTGACAAACCTGAGCAACAGGCGCTTATGCGCGGCATTCCGTTTCTTGGACAATGTCGTCGACTCGTCCGCCGACCCGTGTATGAGAGATTCCAGAAGCAGCCTGTCCTCCGCTGGCAGACGTCTCGCTTTGCGGCCAACCGCACATCTCTTGCATAGCACGCCACCTTCAGTGACGGAAAAGTGAGCGGATCCGGTGCCAACTTGGCGACCGTCGCGAGCGCAGTGGGAGAGTGCAGGTTCATAGCCCAGCTCACAGACTTGCCGCCAGATAGCACCCAACCCGTATACCGAAAGTTGACCAGTTTCGACTGTCTCGAGTCTATCGAGACTGTGCCCGAGGTCATCGTACAGCTGAGGATTCGGCTCCGCCGGGGAAAACCGTAGCACCAGCTCAGCCAGAGATTCCGCGACGGCGTATCGCGTGACGTCGTTAGTGAGCGAGCGTCTGATCTTCGTGGGCTCGAACTCGGCTAACGTCTGTAGTTCGCGGGTATTTTTGATGTAAAGCTGCGCGATACCCTGACTCAGTGTCTCTAGCTTCGCCCCAAACCGGCTGTTCTCACGCATGGCCCCTTTCGCGATCGCACTTTGCACGCCGAGGTCGCGAGTAGCCAGCCGTACTATCTTGGAGGTTTCCCCATATCGAAACGTGTGCAGGACAATCGCGGAAGTCGAGACCGGTGCCATGTTAATTGGAAAGATAACGAACGGCCCGACTCACGCCGTAGCATTTCGTACCGAGGCAGATTAGATATCCAACCTGGCTCCTAAAAAGATCGTCCGTCCGCGAGCGGGAAAGCCAAACACCGACTGGTAGTCCTCGTCGAACAAGTTTTCAACGCGTAGCGTCGCCGTAACATCGGGCAAACCTGCATCGTTTCTCAGTATCGTAGCTTCCCCGGACAATTCGACCGTCGTGTATGAAGTCAACACGACCCGGCTCGCCGGGAATGATGAGAAATCTCTATCTATCCTGTCACCTACATGGTGCACACCGGCAGTTGCACTCCCTCTTCCCGGAACATGGTAGCTAGCCGTCATCGAGAACACGACCTCGGGCCTGCGGAGCAACCTTTCACCCAGTGCGAACGTCGCTTCGGGATCACCAGCGTCGAATCCCGCGTCGGTTACTTCCGTATCAAGCAGCGAGATGTTGCCCGCCACGGTAAGTTGCGGAACCGGTACGGCAGTCACCTGAAGTTCGACTCCGGACGCGCGTGCCTCCGCGATGTTGAAGTAATTAGGCCCACCCACCGTCGGCGAAGCGAACGTAAACTGTATCAGATCCTCGAAGTCCTGGCGGAAATAAGTTCCCGAAAACTGAACCCGTCCTCCCAACGCTGTTTGCTCTATACCAACTTCCCAACTCAAGGACTTCTCCGGATCCAACTCGGGATTTCCGAGCACGAAACCCGTGGCGAAGTTTTCGAAGAACGTAGGCTCCTTGAAGCCCGTTCCGGCCGATACACGGAAACGCGTCTGCTGACTGAGCCGAAGTGCCACACCGCCACGATACGTTACGAAGGTGCCGAAACTTTCGTTGTCATCCAAGCGCAATCCTGCACTCACCGAAAACCGGTCGGCCAGATCGAAGATCGCCTGAGCGTAGTACGCCCGATTATCTCTGTCCGCATCGAACGAATCACTCGAGGGACCAAACTGACTGTTTGACTCGCTGAACGAACGCTGCGTTTGCTCCTCGATTTCGAAGCCAGCAGTCAAAACGTTGTCCTGCGACAGATAATAGTTCAGCCTAACATCACCGCTCTGTCTCTGAACGTCGGCGAGGTTTCTGAACTCAAAAAATCCTAACGTGTCAGCCGGGCCGTCCTGCGAATCGTCGAATGTCGCATCGATGTTATTTGAAGCTAGAAGGATACGCGTCTCGAAGCCTGACCCCAATCGTCGTACCAGATCCAACCCCAGAGTCGTGACCTTGGACTGCGTGAAGGAGTTTTGGTCCACGAATGCACCGGACCCATCAGTGGGGAAGTTGAACTTGCTGTCAGCGTACCGCACGCTAAAGCCGACATCCGTCTGATCGTCTGGGCGGAGGGTGAAGCGGCCGGCTGCGACTGTGTTGCGGTAATCGTTGTCGAACGGCGCTCCTGCGGAGTCCCGGGTGTAAACGCCGTTTGTGGAGAAGTTTTTAACGGAAAAGGAATAGGCTCCAATGCCGCTACCTCCTGAAACGTCGGCCGTAACATCCACTGTCCCAAAAGTACCCCCGCGGACGTTCGCCCTGGCGCGCGGCGTATTGCCGGTCTTTGTAAAAACTTGAACCACTCCGGCGATCGCATCGGACCCATACAAAACGCTGGCCGGGCCGTGCACTATTTCAACACGATCGACGTTGTTGAGTGGGAGATCCGCGAAGTTGTACGCGCCGCCCGGCTCGTTCACAGGAACCCCGTCCACCAGCACTTGGACGTAGTCGCTTTCACCTCCGCGCATGAACACCGAAGTTGCTCCCCCAAACGATCCCGTCTGTATGACGCTGACCCCGACCACCTCTTTTAGCGCCTCGAGGAGATAGTCAACCCCGCGTGCCGCTAGATCGTCCCCCCGCAACACCGTCACCTGCGCGGTGACAAGGCTGCGCCGTACGGGAATCCGCGTGGCGGTGACGACTATGGGATCGAGCATCGTGGTGTCCGCCACCTGCTGCCCTTGAGCCGAGACAGCAACTAACAGCGTTATCACTAACAGCAGCTTTCCAATTATTGATACTTGCATGGAAACATTTCCTCCAATTCAAACAAAGGTTCTAGAATTCAGCTTCGCGTTTGGGCACGAACTGCGGCACCCCCTTCCACGAAAAGAGTGCCACCGGCCAATTGAACACCCGCTCTAGCGTCTCAACGCTCAGCACCTCACTCGGCTCTCCAATTGCAATCGCTTTACCTGCGTCCATCACCACGACTCGATCTGAAAAACGAGCCGCGAGATTGACCTGGTGCGTGACGAGGATGCCGGCCATACCGGCATCCCTCGTCAGCTGAGCTGCTAATTCGAACACCTCCATCTCGTGCCTAATGTCCAGATTTGCTGTGGGCTCATCCAGCACTAGCGCTTCGGGATCTTGCGCTAGGGCTCGAGCCACTCGTGTGCGCTGCCACTCACCGCTGGATAGGGTCGCGACCCATCGCTCACCCAGGTGTGTTACATCACAGCGTTCCATAGCTAGCTCAACAGCGTTGACGTCTGTTTGCCGAGGAGCTTGTAACGGGCCAAGATGTGGATACCGGCCGAGCATAACTGCCTGCCGCACGCGCAAAGGAAACACGGGTTCCTCACGCTGCGGCACCACTCCAACCAACCGGGCCATCTCTCTCCTCGTCCACGCGGATGATTCTTTTCCCTTTATCAACACACCTCCGACGGACGGAGCGATGACACCTAGTAGGATTTTCAATAGCGTAGTCTTGCCACTACCGTTGGGACCCACGACCGACACGAGCTCACCTCTCGAGATCGTGAGCGTAACTCCCGACACCGCATCGGAATCGGCACCCTCGTACCTGTACGAGAGGTCACTGGAGGCAAAAATTACTTCGCCCATCTCCTCACCAGCACCACAAACACCGGAACGCCGATCAGTGCCGTGACAGTACCAACGGGCAGCTCCGTGGGCGAAAAAAGTGTTCGTGCGATTGAGTCGGCAATTACTAGCAGAGTACCTCCCAGCAGGAATGCGGCAGGTAGCAACGTCTGGTGTGTATGCCCCCATACCATTCGCACTGCGTGAGGTACAACGAGGCCTACGAAGCCTATCATTCCCGATACAGCCACGGCTGCGGCCGTTAGAACCGATGCGAGGATGTAGAGAAGTCGCTTCAGCCTCTCGACATTTGCGCCGAGGAACTGGGCCGGCTCTTCGCCGAGCGAGATCAAGTCGAGTGAACGATTATTCCAATAGAAGAGTGCCAACGGAATCGACGCGTACAGCGCGAAGACCGAAACGGTACGCCACGAAGCCCGATTAAATCCGCCCAGTATCCAGAGCATTGCATTTCTGAGCTCTGCGGCCGGGGCGACGGCCAGAATGGCACCCATGATAGCCATACTGAATGCGCTCACAACAACACCGGCGAACAGCAGCACCCGCGTATCCAGCACGCCTCCAGTTACGAGCGCCAACCTGTATACGAGAACTATTGCTCCGAGCGCGCCGATGCTGGCGGCCAGCGGAACGGACCAAACTCCGCCCGCATTGAACGCGATCGCTATCACGGCTCCCAACCCCGCACCTCCCGAGAGGCCGAGCAGGTATGGTTCCGCCAATGGATTGCGAATCAGAGCCTGCAGCGCCGCGCCTGTGATCGCCAAGCTACCGCCCACGAGGAATGCGAGCAGCGCCCGAGGCACTCGGAGGTTGCGTACGATTGCCACTTCCACCGCGTCGCCTTTCCCCGCCAGCGCATCCAGCACCGACGCAAACGCAATGTCCGCCGGACCGACACTCACACCTAGCGCCAACGCAAAAAGTGACACGGCGACGACTCCTATCCAACGCATTCCTACTCGCAGTCCCCTAATAGCTCTTCAAGTCGTCGAGCAGTCTCTAGAGCCCGCAAGGTAGGCCGGGCAAACTCGCTACCTACTGCGGCTGTGAACCGCGAGTTTCTGACCGCATCGACTACCTGCCATTCAGGACGCTCGGCATACTGCGGTATACCTTCAATCCCAAGTGTCATTATCCGATTCGGGTTCCGCTCAACAATTGCTTCGATGCTCACCTGGGGACTGGGAGCATCTACATCACCGAACACCTTCCATGACCCCGCAAGCTCGACAATCTCAGTGAGGAAACTCCCCCCGCCGATCACCATAGGAGGATTGTCCCACACGACGATTGCAACCGAGCAGTGAGGTTGTACGCCGGCGCGCGCGCTCATGCTCCTTGCCAATTCAGTTTCAAACGCACCAGCGATCGAGTCAGCTTGCAAACTGTCCCCTGTCAGACGTCCCAAGATGCGAGCTACCTCCGGGACGTCAGCGAGCCGGTCCATTCTTACGCTGGCAGTTGGAATGTTCAGTTCACGGAGCTGTTCGCGCGCTACCGCGTTAGCGGTGGACTGATAGAAGACAACGAGGTCGGGCTGGAGAGAAGCTACGGCCTCCACGTTGGGGAACATCCCGTCGCCCACACTTTCAATCTCTGTTACTTCCGGCGGGTAATCTCCCCACCGAGTGCGGCCGACGACCTTATCGCCCGCCCCTATCGCAAACAGAATTTCCGTGATGGCAGGAGACAGCGATACTATGCGGCTGGCACTGTCAGTGACTTGAAGCGTGTCGGCCCGGCTTTCATCCAAGCGGGCGGCTACGTCACTATCGCTACCGCTTCCGCAGGCTGACAGGCAGACAACTAAGAATCCGACCGAAAATCGTTTCAAAAAAATCGCTCACATCTCCTGCGGGGGAGGGTGTGAGCGCTAACATGAAACGATCACGACGCCACCACCCCTCCCGCGAGGGACTGCATCGGTGGATCGAGGAGGATCGTCTCCTGGCTTCGGGCAGTCGGTTTGCCTTCCCAGTTTCCTAGTGGCGTCAAAAAACCGACCGTTCAACCCGTCACAGTGGCGGGGCCGCGCCGGATTCACACCGGCTTCCGTGGTCCTCTTTCGATATCATTCGCCGCTAAGCGGCAACCTTACACTAAGTCACTTCACCTTTAGTTGCAAGTGAGCGGGACAGTTCCCGCTTGAGCCGGTCACGTGTCCTCTGTAGCTCGCTCCGCTTCGCCGCTGACGGCGCTGGTTCACCGTCAAGCTCAGCATCTATTGCAGCAATCCTTGCGGCAATCACCTCCGGTCCGGCGGACTGGGGTTCACTCCTGGTCCCACGCAGCCACCACAGTAGAAAACCAACAAGGATAAGCGCGGCCAGCAGCACAACTGGCAACACAAGATCGTCTGGCGAAATGGGAACTCGGCCAAACCGAATTGCAATCGGCGTACCGGGAACGACATTGAATCCTTCATAGCGCACAAATGGTATGTCCTCGAGCACCTCAATCCCCATATCCGCCAGCGTGGCCGTTACTAACGCAGCAGTGTCGCCGACCAAGACGTTGAGTCTGCCCACCGGGTTGTCGATTGGAACGCTGAATTCAGTCGTCTCCTCCGGTAGCAAATAACTCACTATTATCTGGCGGTCACCGGGCGGGACTGGCGCGATCACAGCTACTGAATCGCCGCGGCGCGTCACGGCCTGATCACTCACGTCGCTCTCGCCAACCTGAAACTGGATTGCTCCCTCCGGTATTGCTCCCAGCCAAACCGGGGTTACAGAGTCCGGGGAGATGCGCGTAAGTCTGCCGCGATTTTCCAGAACCAGAATCTCGAGTACGCGAAACGTGCCCTCAGAAGATCGCGGGCGCACAATAACGTGCCGCTGCGCCAAATGCAGTTCGGGGACTGTGCTCGAGGTGTCGTAAACTAGGAGAGGTTCGGCAGTCCCCGCGTCTCCTCCGGATGGTCGGATTGGAAGAGTGAAATACGCGATGCCATCATGTTCCGCACTGACCACGTAAATCGCGGTACTGTCGAACTCGGAAGCCTGAAGTCGGTAGCGGCCCGCCCGATTTGTCCGCGTCGAGTCAACTGGACCCCCGCCCGCAAGAGTAACCTGGTGTAGCGTGGCCCATCCGCCGACAACCGGTGTCGAGTCGTTAGCACCGACGTGGATTACCTGCCCGTGTACCGTGAACTGCTGTGCCTCAACCGCCCGTGGTGCGATCAGGAATAGAAGAACAACAGAAAACTTACGGGTTAAACTTGCCGAGATCTTCGGGATCCAGATTCTGAAGGTAGGTTTTGAGATCCTCTGGATCGAGCGGGCCGACCTGTGGTTCATCAGGCACTATGGTGTCTATGGTAGCCGAACCCAACATGCCGTCCGCTGCATAAATGGGTGCACCCAGTCGTAGCGCAACAGCAATGGAATCCGAGGGACGCGCATCCACCTGCACCACGTGGTCGTTACGGTGTATGTGTAGTTGTGCGTAAAAGGTATCGTTCTTGAGCTCGGTAATAACGGCTCGGTCCAGCGTGCCACCGAGACCTATGATGATCTGCTTGAGAAGATCGTGTGTGAGAGGCCGCGAGAAAGCCACGCCGGCCAATTCCGTCGCTATGGCGCTGGCCTCGTTGGGACCGATCCAAATTGGCAGCACACGCTCACCGTCGACCTCTTTGAGGATAACAACCGGCTGTTTGGTCTTGGGGTCGATCCCAAGATGCGCGACCTTAACCTTGATCATGCTGTCCCGTCGGCACTGTCATTGCGCCCCCGTTGAGTACGTTGGCAGCGTTGAAGCTCAGTATCTGTAGTAGTCGGGCTTAAATGGACCTTCCACCGGAACCCCGATGTAGTCCGCCTGCTCTGGCGTCAATTCAGTGAGTTTGACGCCCAGCTGATCTAAGTGTAACCGCGCCACTTCCTCGTCAAGTTTCTTGGGCAACATATAGACCTTCTTTTCATACTTCCCACGATTGCTGTACAGGTCGAGTTGCGCAAGCACCTGGTTGGAGAAGGACGCAGACATAACAAAACTCGGATGCCCCGTCGCACAGCCCAGATTTAGAAGCCTGCCCTCCGCAAGCACAAGAATACTGTGGCCGTCCGGGAAGACAAACTCATCGTACTGAGGTTTTATATTGACCGCCTTCATTCCGGGAACTTTGCTGAGACCGGCCATATCGATCTCGTTGTCAAAGTGGCCGATGTTCCCGACGATTGCCTTGTCCTTCATCCTAGACATATAGTCTACAGTTATTACGTCGCGATTACCGGTGGCCGTCACGAAGATATCAGCGATCTCGACCACGTTGTCCATCGTGTTCACTTCGAACCCTTCCATCGCAGCCTGCAGCGCACAGATGGGGTCGATTTCGGTTATTATCACCCGACATCCCTGACCTCGCAAAGCCTGGGCGCATCCCTTTCCGACCTCTCCATAACCCAGTACAATCGCCAACTTCCCACCTAACATAACGTCGGTCGCCCGGGCCAACCCGTCGAGAAGCGAGTGTCGGCAGCCGTAGATGTTGTCGAACTTTGACTTGGTTACCGAGTCGTTAACGTTGATTGCCGGAAACAATAATTTCCCCGCTTCCTGCATCTGATAGAGGCGGTGCACGCCGGTAGTAGTCTCTTCGCTGACACCCAGAACGTGCTGTGACGTCTCGGTCCAGCGGTTGGGGTTTTTCTCAAACTCCATCCGCAAGACGTTTAGTAACTCACCCCACTCCGCCGGTTCACTTTCGGGGTCGAAGTCGGCCACCCTACCTGCGGTTTCAAACTCAGTCCCCTTGTGCACCATCAGCGTGGCGTCACCTCCGTCATCAACTATCAAGTCCGGGCCGCTACCGTCCGGCCACCGCAGAGCGCGCGACGTGTAGGTCCAGTACTCCGCCAGAGATTCGCCCTTCTTGGCGAACACCGCAACACCTGTCGGTTTGTCCACCGAACCGTCGCGGCCGACAGCGACTGCTGCGGCGGCATGATCTTGAGTTGAGAAGATGTTGCAGCTCACCCAGCGCACGTCTGCTCCAAGATCCGTCAGAGTCTCGATGAGAACGGCGGTCTGCACCGTCATGTGCAGGCTTCCCATAACCTTCACTCCCCGCAGCGGCCTGCTTGCGGCATACCTCTCGCGGATCACCATCAGTCCCGGCATTTCATGCTCGGCGAGGCGGATTTCCCGGCGTCCCCAATCCGCTAGACCAAGGTCGGCTACTTCATATTCAAGCGAAGCCGTGTCGGCCGACCGTTCAGCCCGCTCGCCCAGCGCCAAAGCATCAACTTCCGAGTTTGCAGTAGTCTTAGTCTTGGGCATCTCTATCCTTAGCTATGCAAAAATACGACTCGGTATTCGGTTCAGGCCACGCGGCGGACGGCGTCTTCCAGCTCCTGAACCCTCGATGGATTTTCCCACGTGAAAAGCGCTACGTCCCTGTCATACACGCGAGCTGTGCGGGGTTCCCTCCCGAAATGTCCGTACGCGGCGGTGGGGCAGTAAATAGGATTGCGGAGAGCTAGAGCGGCAACGATACCTGCCGGAGTCAAGTCGAACACGGAACGAACCGCTTGGTCTAGAGCTTCGTTCGGCACCTTCCCGGTACCGAGGGTATCAACCATGATCGAGACCGGTTCCGCCACGCCAATAGCATACGCCAGTTGGACCTCGCACCGACTGGCTAGTCCGGCAGCTACAATATTCTTTGCGACCCATCGGCTTGCGTAAGTGGCTGATCGATCAACCTTTGAAGGATCCTTGCCACTAAAAGCTCCGCCTCCGTGCCGGGCGAAACCTCCGTACGTGTCAACGATAATCTTTCTACCGGTCAACCCGGCGTCCCCTTGAGGACCGCCGATTACAAACCTGCCTGTAGGGTTGATGAACAGACGTACGCCCTTCGAATCCAGACCGGACCGCTCCAGCACCACCTGGATAACGTGTTTCTCCACGGCGTCCGCCAAGTCGGCGGCGTCAATTTCCGGATCGTGCTGGGTCGACACTACGACCGCCTTGACGGCCTTCGGGCCACCGTCAGCGTATTCGATGCTCACTTGGCTCTTGCCGTCCGGTCGGAGCCACGGAAGCTCACCGCTCCTGCGTGCCTCAGCTAGCCTCTCGGTGAGCCGGTGAGCCAGCATTATAGGCTGCGGCATCAGTTCCGGTGTCTCATCGCATGCGTAGCCGAACATCATTCCCTGATCTCCCGCTCCGCCGGTATCAACACCCTGAGCTATGTCCGACGACTGCGCATCCAACGATACCATCACAGCACATGTGGAGCCATCGAAGCCGACATCCGAACTGTCGTACCCAATGTCGCACACTCTCTCACGAACCAACTCGGGGACATTCACCTCCGCCCGCGTTGTTACTTCGCCGACGACTATTATCAATCCCGTGGAAACCATCGTCTCACACGCAACGCGCGATTCGGGATCCTGCGCCAGAATAGCGTCCAGGATAGAATCGGAAATTTGGTCACACATCTTATCTGGGTGACCTTCGGTGACCGACTCCGAAGAAAAGGTATGAGTAGCGGAATTCATTTCGTCCTAACCAGCAAAAAATGAGCTCGAATCAGACTTTCAAGCTACTTTGGGGAATCCGCATCGGCAACCATCCGATATT
>JAZFQE010000241.1:0-2116 GCA_036444955.1 Gemmatimonadales bacterium | reverse complement strand
TGGAGGAGTTCGGCGAGCTGTACTCTGCGGACAGTGGGAATAGCCTACTCTCGGGCTTGTTTGAAGAATGTGAACTTCTTGCCTCACCAGGAGATTTTGGAGCGGAATTTTGAGCGGCGATATCTTTGCAAGTGCGGCGCATTCGCCAGAGCACGATAGCTGTATTCGCTTGCTTTGTGAGATACTGGCGCTTTGGCCCTGCAATTGCGGCCGGACAATAGAGGAGTGTCGTGATCGACTGAAACCTTATTTTGCTTCGGACTTTGACGAAGAAGCGCTGGTGCTCGAGGTCAAAGAGCTGACGAAGATTAAACACATACTCGATGTGAAAGGGCAGGTTCTAATTGAGTTCATTGACGCATGCGAGTATGATATTAGAGCCGGATTTGTCAAGAGCAAGAGCGGGCTATGGAAACTCAACAAGATGAGTCCCTGGTGTCAAGCTTGCTTTGGAACCGGCGAGTGGCTCGAGAATTCAGTTTGCGAGATCTGTGATGGTAAGGGGTGGATTTTGACCTGACTCCCAATAACGGATCCAGGCTGCATGTTAGGATTCATGCGGTTTCTGGATCTGAAACGGAGGTCAGACAATGGCGAAGAGAAGGCACACGGCTGAGCAGATCATCGGGAAGCTTCGGGAAGCGGAGGTGGAACTGGCCAAGGATCAGCCGATCTCGAAGGTCGTCCGCAGGCTGGGCGTGACGGAGCAGACCTATTACCGATGGCGCAAGGAGTATGGTGGCCTTCGGACGGACCAGGCCAAGCGGTTCAAAGAGCTGGGGAGGGAGAACGCCCGGCTCAAGAAGCTGGTGGCTGACCTCTCGCTGGACAACGCGATCCTGAAAGAGGCGGCCTACCCAAACTCCTGAGCCCGCCCAGGAGACGCCAGGTGGTGGACGATGTCTGCCTGAAGCTGGACGTCTCTGAGCGGCGGGCATGCAGGGTGCTGGGCCAACCTCGCTCGACACAGCGGCGACAGCCGTACGTCCCCGATGACGAACCCCGGCTGGTGGCCGACATGGTAGCGTTGGCCAGTGAGTACGGACGCTACGGGTACCGCCGGATCACGGCGTTGTTGCGGAGCGACGGTTGGCGAGTCAACCACAAGCGTGTTGAACGGTTGTGGCAGCGCGAGGGTCTGAAAGTGCCTTCCAGACAGCCGAAACGTGGACGTCTGTGGCTCAACGACGGATCGTGCATCCGTCTCCGTCCAGAGTACAAGGACCATGTGTGGGCCTACGACTTCGTCCATGCCCGCACCCATGATGGTCGTCCTCTGAGGATGTTGGCGATGGTGGATGAATACACGCGTGAGTGCCTGTCAATCGACGTTGCCAGACGCTTGACGTCGGAGGATGTACTGGAGCGTTTGTCGTGGTCGTTCGCCACGCGTGGTGTTCCGCAATTCATACGATCGGATAATGGGTCGGAGTTCACCGCTCAGGCCGTGCGGGATTGGTTAGCCAAGGTGGGCGTCAACACGCTGTTTATCGAGCCGGGGAGTCCATGGGAGAACGGATATGTCGAGTCATTCAACGGCAAGCTGCGAGACGAGCTCTTGAATCGCGAGATCTTCTACACGCTGTTGGAGGCCAAGGTTTTGATCGAGCGGTGGCGTCAGCACTACAACCAAGTACGTCCCCACAGCGCGTTGGGCTACAACCCACCGGCACCGACAACGGTTGCTTTCCCAGCACCCACGGGGGCTCTGCCCCCGGACCCCCGGCTTCAAAACCCCTCCGGAAAGCACCGTCGGGGAATGATGAGTGGCGTCAGGAATGACAGTACAATAACATGACGAGTGGTATCATTGGCGGGGGCAGGTCAAGCACGAGCCTTCCGGCAATTCTGACAATTACCGAATCCGGCACGGGAGACGGAAACGGTGACGGGCAAACTGACGGCGCGGACATCGCGGGGTTTATAGGAGCGGTTCTCGACGAAGGGGCGACCCCGAATTCTTGCGCGTACGACATGGATACCGACGGTAGCGCCCTGGTGGCAGCCGGTTCGACTCGAGACGGCCTGGGAGGATTTGCCCTAAGCTTTTTCACGGGTGGACCTTGAGGCGCGGTCCTGGCATTTGGCGGCAGCTCGCGAGGGAAACGGTAAAATT
>JAZFQE010000240.1:0-2973 GCA_036444955.1 Gemmatimonadales bacterium | reverse complement strand
ATACCGCCGGATGGGGCCAGGGTGACATCGGCGCGCTGATCAGAGGGGATTACAAGATCATCAACCGGGCGCTGCCGGGTGGGATGGGAGCGACGCCCTGGCAGCTTTACAACATTGCGACTGACCCAGGCGAGACTCGCGACCTCGCTGCCGAGGACCCGGACCTAACGGCCGAGCTCGCTGAGGAATGGGAGAACAACTGGCGTTGAGTCGTTTTCAGGACTCGGGGTAGTACAGCCGTTTCGGATCGACCGCTGGATCGTCAATTCGAAGCTCGTTCGGGTCCCTTCGAGTCCCCCTGATTCCCGACGGCCTCGCAGAGTCGTAGTTCCGGTTAACCACGGGGATGTCGGCGTCCACCGATTCCAGATACGCGTCGAGCCGCGCCTCGAGTTCCGCGGCCTTTCCAGGCATCTTAGTCGCCAGGTTGTGTCTCTCGCCAAGGTCGGTGGAAAGATCGAACAGTACGGTCTTACTCCCTTCGTAGTATTTAATGAGTTTGTAGTCTCCCAGCAGTATTGCGGATTGTGGGTTACCGGCCTGATAGTGCGGAAAATGAAACACCAATCCTTCCTCCGGCCGATCGATGTCGCCGGCACCACCGCTGTCGAGCACGGATACGATGCTGCCGCCTTCGATGCCCTCGGGCAGGGCATCCGCATCGATCTCGGCCCATTCGGCATAGGTCGGGAACAGGTCATAACCCACGATGGGGACGTGCGACCATGAGTTCGCCTCGATACCGGGCCCTTTGATAATGAACGGCACGCGAATTCCGCCTTCGGACACGTTCCCTTTGGCACCGATGAGCGGTACGGGGTTGTCCGTCAAGCTATTGTGTACATTGTTGTCACCCGGGTTGTGGCCGTTATCACCCATATAGATGACATAGGTATTGTCTGAGAGTCCCAACCGCTCGACGCCGTCCATGATGACGCCCACGCCCGTGTCCAGATCTT
Source organism: Gemmatimonadales bacterium (assembly GCA_036444955.1). Taxonomy (GTDB): domain Bacteria; phylum Gemmatimonadota; class Gemmatimonadetes; order Gemmatimonadales; family GWC2-71-9; genus B16T1B5. The sequence goes on along the minus strand of JAZFQE010000240.1, from coordinate 2,014 downwards.
CGGTGATCGCGGCTTTCAAGACACGCGAGTGGATTTCGCCTTCAGGTCGCGCTTCGACGCGCGCTATCGTTTCTGGAGAAGCGTTCTCTGGTACGTGGAGAGGATAGTAGGAGATTTGAACGAAGAACGGTTGATCCGCTTCGTCTGCTCGGCGCATGAAATCCAGCGCGCGTTCGGACATGCCGATTACGTCCAACGGATTGTCGGGAGCATTGAGCGGGTCCGCATTACGATTGGCGGTCTCGCCGTCAGATTCATCGTAGCCGTGCTTAGCCGGTCCGCCCCCGAAGAGATGCCACTTACCGTAATGCGCGGTGGTATAGCCGGCAGTCTGCAGTACCTCACCGATCGTGATCTCTTCCTCCTCGATAACCTTTCGATGCTGTACCGGGATCAACGGATAGTTGGCGCTCGCGGTGGCGATCCCCGCAGCTTTGGTCCAATGGTTTTTCGCCGGGCTCATTCCGCTCTGCAGGCTCATGCGGGTGGGTGAGCAGACCGTGGCCGGTGCGTAGGCGGCCGAGAACCGCATCCCCTGGCTCGCTAACTCCTCTAACCGTGGCGTGTGGTAAAAATCGCTCTTGGAATTGGGCATATCCGGATGCATCTGCACGGATAGGCCGTACCAGGATTGGTCGTCTGACAACATCAGAACGATATTGGGCCGGTCGGCGCCCAAGCCTGAGCGCGCAATCAGCATGCTCATCAATAACAATGCGGAAATTAGTGACGCTTTCATGGCGCTCTCCCTTTAACCTGTGGTTAGCTTTACGTGCAAAAAACTTATGTGTATCAGTAACTTACATAAAATCGTGTTGCATCGATCGGTTGAGACCGCCGCCATTAGCGGACGTTCGCTACTCGGCGATCAACACATCTTCGTTGAGGATTTCACCATCCACACTATGGTGTCGCAACGTTAGCGTTGGAATCCCCTCTCGGCGCTCAGCAGTGACCGCCAGGAATCCGCCGATCACGTTTAGGTAACGGTGTTCCGGCCGAACGTCATCGTTACTCCAACCTCCCGCGTGTTCATCGCTGGCTGGTCCAGAAGCGTATTCCCGTATCCCCGTTTCGTCATCGACTGATATATATTGCCAGTGCCGGTCACCGCATATCACGATCATGTTGTCCTGTTGTGCGATGAATTCACGTAGCTCCCGACCTTCAAAGTCGAAACCTATTGCGTGGCTGTCGTTCTTGTTATCTCGATCGGGACCGACAAGCGGAGTGGGACTGATCAGGATTCGGAAGGTAGCATCAGAAGCCTCCACAGTCTCTTTGAACCAGGCCTTTTGCTCAGCACCCCAGATCGTCTTTTCGGGTCCATCGGGGTCCGTATTTGCACTGCGGTAGTCGCGTCCTTCTACCAACCAAATCTGAACATCTTGTCCCCAGCGAAACGTTCGGTACGTTAGATCGCTCATGGGCACTTGCTCTAGAAAGATCCCCAGCCCGTCCTCAAACGTGAAGTCTCCCATGAAGAGACTCTCCCGCGTCGGCCAGCTGTCGTCCTGCCAGGTATCGTGATCGTCCTTCATGAAGTACGCGGGGACCTGCCGGTGGAACTCGAAGTTAGTGGGGAGGCTGTACATCCGCGCCCAGCCCCAACGCGCCAAGTCGGTGTTCTTCGCCCATCTGTCGTAATAGACAATGTCGCCGGTATGTACGAAGAAGCTGGGATCAAGGTCTAGGATGGACGGGTACATCTTGAACCCCCCGCCCGGCGCATCCTGATCCGGATAGGCCTGTCCCGTCGTCACGGCGAACACGACTCGCGCTGGTGCATCCGGCGGCGGTGCCGTTCGAAGCCTGCCATCAAGCATCGAACCGAGCGTCTCGCTTCCTACCGAACGTACCTCGACGCGTAGTTCATAGTCCGTCGCCGGTGCAAGGCCGGTCAGTGAGAAATGCCGGGTGAAATCCTGATCGGGATCGACCTGCAACCAGTCCGTCGATTGCCAATCTCCCTCGGATTCCCGTCGGTGTAGGACCCGGACCTCGCCCAGAATCC
>JAZFQE010000239.1:0-2949 GCA_036444955.1 Gemmatimonadales bacterium | reverse complement strand
CTCGGGTTTGGCCTTACTCATGGACGTGCATTACCCGGAGCAACCCAACGGCTATGGGCTCATTCATATCTCAGGAAGTGCGTGGACAAAGTCCCTGGCCTACAATGCGACGCCCTTGACTCAGCAGCGCCATGTAGAGCTGGAGGCGCAGCCGCTCGTTGAGGCGGGATACACTGTCTTCACGGTCAATCATCGAGCAACGCCGCGATTTCAATATCCGGCACCAGTAGAGGATGTTCAGCGAGCGGTCCGCTTTGTGCGCTACCACGCCGCCGATTACGGGATCGATTCAGAGCGAATCGGTGCGATGGGCGGCTCTTCTGGTGGACACCTGGTGAGTATGTTGGGCGTACTTGATGGCCACGGTGATCCCAGTGACCCCGATCCCGTAAATCAGGTCAGCGCACGCGTGCAGTGCGTCGTGGGAAGAGCGGTCCCTGCTGATCTGTCTACAGCTCAGGGCATTCCATTGCTCGTCCTGCTACTGGGGGCTCGAAATTCTGATATTCCGGAGTCTGAAGAGGCCCGTCGATATCGAGCCGCATCGCCAGTCAATTACGTTTCAGCTGACGACCCTCCATTTCTATTTATTCATGGCGACGCGGACGACGTGGTCTCGTTCGAGCAAGGGGAACTATTCGCCGGGTTGTTAGCAGAGGTTGGCGTTGCGGCAGAGATTGTACGAATGCCAGGTGGTGGTCACGGACCAAGCTTTAATGGGGCCCAGAATCCACCTGACCACAAAGCGGCGATGATTAGCTGGTTTGACCAGCACCTCAAGAAATAGCTGAAGGACGTTCGCAGGTATTGGGATATTCAGGTTAGATTCCGAGCCTCCGAATGTCTGCTTATGGCCGAAAGCAGACGTCCGTTAACAGTTAATATACGATTCTAACGGTACGGGGGAATATCGTGATGCCGAATCTGATGAGATCTACAGGGGCCGCTGTCCTGTGGCTCGTCCTAGGCGTTGTGGTTACGCAAACTGCAATCGCTCAACCGCCTTCCGACTCGCTCGCTGGCGAAGCTCCGCCCGATACCCAAACGTCTCCCAAGCCAGACGTCATCATCGTCGGCGCCGGCATCTCGGGGCTCGCCGCGGCGCTCGAGGCCGCCAGGGGCGGTCTGCAGGTCGAGGTCATCGACATGTGGTCGATATTCGGCGGGCATGCCGTGATGTCCAGCGGGGGGCTCTCGATCAGCGGCAGCGACTACCAGCGTGAGCAGGGCGTCATCGACACGCCCGAGCTGCATGCAGAAGACTTCTTCGAGTGGGGCGAAGACCCCGACCCCTACTGGGTGGACTACTACACACGGAATTCGAAGACAGAGATCGGCGAGTGGCTCAACGCCCTGGGAGTCGAGTGGGAGGGGCTGTCGCAACCGCCGGGCAACTCCGTGCCGCGATTCCATCTCACGAACGGTCGCGGCCTCGGCCTCGTCATGCCGATCTACCGCGAGGTGCTGCGTTATCCCAACGTGACCTTCCGGTGGAACTTCAAGGTCACTGAGCTCGTGATCGAGCGGGGTCGAGTCCTCGGCGTGCGCGGCGAAGACCTGAGAACGGGTACGGTCGACGAGATCCGTGCCGACCGCGTGCTGCTCGCCACCGGGGGGTTTCAGAGCAACCTCGAGATGGTCCGGCGGTTCTGGCTCGAGGGCCTGGCCGAACCCAGCGACCTGCTAGTCGGCTCGGGTGTCAACTCGGTCGGCTCGGGGCTCGAGCTCGCAGAGCAGGCCGGCGCGGAATTTCATCGCATGGATCACCAGTGGAACTACCCCTGGGGTTTGCCCCATCCCCGCTATCCTGGCGAGGGGCGCGCGCTCAGCGCCAACAATCAGAGCTCCATTTGGGTAAACGCGCAGGGCGTGCGCTTCGTCAACGAACTGCAGAGCTCAAGATATCTATTCCCCGCGGTAGTAGAGCAAGAGCCCTCCACCTATTGGGCGATATTTGATGAGGATCAAAAGACGACGTTCTTCGTCTCGGGCAGCGGCTGGGACGATCCCGCGAGAATTCAGACTGAGATCCTGGAAAACTCGCGCCTCACGAAGTCAGCCACATCCCTTACGAGTCTGGCAGAAGCCATAGGTATCGATGCCGAAGCACTGACCGCAACTGTACAACGGTTCAATGAGCTGTTGGATCGTGGCGTGGACGAGGATTTCGGTCGTTTCGACGCCGAGGATGGGCTCCCGGTTACCGCGAAGCTCGAAAAACCGCCTTTCTACGCCATCCAGTTCTTTCCCATGACGCGCAAGAGCATGGGCGGCGTGATGGTCGATGAGAATACGCGCGTCGTGTCTGAGGATGGCAGCGTGGTCCCCGGCCTCTACGCCTCCGGCGAACTGACCGGCTTCGCCGGTGTAAACGGCTCCGCCGGCCTTGAGGGGACTTTTCTCGGTCCGGCGCTCCTCACCGGACGCGTTGCAGGCCAGACATTGCTGGCCGAGGTCGCCAACGAGCGGGTAGTTGTGGCGCCGGAACCGCGAAGCGTTCCCACCCTTGGGCATCAGGAGTTCTCCGCGGCGGACACTGCGTCCTGCGAGCTTTGTCACGCGCTACCACAGCTAACTGCCGAGCCACGCGAAGGCTATGCGCACTTCGAGCGCGTGCATCGGCTCGTGCTGGACGCGAATAACGATTGTGGGATGTGTCACACAGAGATGATTCCCTACAACCCCTTGTCCCACGAAATCGACCGTGTCCGGCAGACGGAGAACTGTGTGCATTGTCATCGGGCGGACGAGCAGCCCTAATTCCGAGGAGAAGTTCTTATGAAGATCAAACGGCTGCTGTTGTCGAATGGCCGCTTCTGGCCGAAAGCAGACATTCAAATTTCGTCGCTGTGAGTATTTCTAAAGCTAGGGCGAGAGGAGATGACGGATGATAAGGACAAGCCTGATGAGGTCAATTGTGGGGTTGGTGGTGATTTCACTTTGGGGGTA
>JAZFQE010000238.1:0-16242 GCA_036444955.1 Gemmatimonadales bacterium | reverse complement strand
ATCCTCTGTTGAATCCGGACGAAGGCCGCAATGCGGAGATCGCCCGCGAGATGGCGGAGACAAACGACTTCGTGTTGCCACACCTAAACGGCCTTCCCTACCTCGATAAACCTGTTCTCTACTTTGCTGCCGACGCATTGTCCATAAAAATGTTCGGCGCTTCTGAACTGGCAACTCGGCTACCATCCCTCCTATTCACGTTGATGACGACTGGCCTGATCTTCTGGTTCGGCCTGCGGGAATTGGGGTTGGCGGGCGGAGCAACGGCCGCGGTTGCAACCGCCGCCTCTCCCATGACACTCGGACTCGCACGCACAGTCATATTTGACAGCGCCCTGACTTTTTTTGTGGTGCTCGCCATCATCGCGTTCTACGAGTCGTTCAAGGCCGCAAGCGACGATAAAAGTGAACTTGCTTACCGCTGGACAATTGCGGCGTGGGCAGCAATGGCCGGAGCCGTACTTACAAAGGGACCAATAGGCCTGGCCATTCCGTTGATGGTCGCGTTGCCATATGCCGCCTGGTGCAAAAGATGGCGCCCCGTGGGAAACACAGTGGGCCTGCTCCTGTTCGTAAGCTTGCTGCTACCGTGGATCGTCGCTGTGAGCAGGCGAGTACCCGATTTTCTACAGTACGCGCTCGTCGACGAGACGCTTCTCCGTCTGACAACGACTGAGTTTCACCGCACCGGTCCCCTCTGGTATTTCATTCCGATCCTACTTGCGGCTTCACTCCCATGGTCAGCCGTCGCACTGGGTGGCTGGCGCAGCGTGTCACCACTCAGAAAAGATCCGAGGCGCAGTAGCTTGGCAGTCTATTCCCTAATTTGGATAGCGATACCGCTGATCTTCTTCTCGCTCTCCCAATCCAAGAGACCTCACTACATTCTGCCCCTGCTGCCCGCGGTGGCGCTGCTAGTCGCAACAATGTGGCGGACCACCGATAAAAACACTCCCGGGGTTAGAACCGCATCGGTCGTGCTCGCAATCTTGGGAAGCTTGTTCATTGCGGCGAACAGAACTATAGCAACTGCATTCGGAGCTAGCGCATTGGTGGCTGGCGCGATTCCCGCTGTAGGTGTCTCATTGGGCGTTATCTGCCTCCTAGCGGCAGTCGCTGCCTGGATTTACTCGGCCAGCCGGCCGATCGCCCTGCTGGCGCTGTCTGTTCCTGCCCTGGCGATTCCGTTCGTCAGCACTGATCTCATGCGGGCAATCGGCAGGGAACGATCGAGTTCCGATCTGGCAGCCGCGGTGATAGCCGAGGCGACACCGGAAACCGAAATCGTCGGCATCGAGGCTTACCCACTTGGGTTGTCCTTCTACCTCGGAAAGCTGATTATTCTCGCAACCAGCACGGGAGGCGAGCTTACAAGCAACTACGTGACTCGGCATATAGAGAGATGGAGAGGTTCCAACAACAGCGCTCTGCTTAACGCCGATGCTTGGAGGGAATTATTGGCTGACTGTAACAGGCCACGGATCTTCCTTGTGAGAGCCAACGATTTTGAGAACCAGAACCTGCTACGCCAGCGTCTTGGACTCCTCGCCGCGAACAATCGTTATGCCGCTTACGGCCCCTGCGGTGTGACCCAACTGGTTACTGCGCCAGAGGTGGGTCGGCCCGCGGCGCACATGTCCGTCTTCTAAAGGGTCGAACATGTGCGGTATCTACGGAATCTTTTCCCACACCGGACAACTCCAGGTCGATCATGAGCTCATCGCTCGCATGGCCACCTCTCAGCGCCATCGAGGCCCGGATAGTCACGGGCTCATTGACGATGTCTCAGCGATCCTGGGGGTAGAGAGGCTGAGGATAGTGGATCCGTCGGAGCGGGGTGATCAACCTTTTCGCAGCAGGCCTGATGGAAATCTCTGGCTGGCTGCCAACGGCGAGATTTACAACTCCAACGCACTCCGCAGGCGCTTCCCAACCTATCCGTTTCAGTCTGAGTCGGATATCGAAACAATCTTGCCGCTGTATTTGAGCGAAGGATGCGACGGTTTTGCGGCCTTGAACGGCAAGTTTGCAGCGGTGATCTGGGATACGACGAACCGCAGACTGGTGCTTCTGCGGGATCGGGCAGGTGAGAGCCCATTGTTCTACGCCAGGTGCGGCGAGCACACGATAGTAGGCTCCGAGATTCAAGCGCTGCTTCATCATCCAGCGGTCTCCCGCGATTTAGACCTCACCGCCCTGGGACAGTTCTTCGAGCTCGGCTTCATACTCGAACCGCTCACGATTTTCAGGGATATCAAGCGAGTACAATCCGGGACTGCTCTAACAATCCACGGCAGGCAAGCGAGTGTACTGCGTTATTGGGAAGCAGCGGCGGTTCCCAGGAAGGAGACTACAACCGGGCAAGCAACAGAGCAACTCCGGTCATTGTTACGGGCGGCCGTATCAATCCAGACGGATACCGCGTTACCGCTTGGAATCTTCACCAGTGGCGGTGTTGATTCATCTCTCCTAGTGGGGCTTACTGCCGAGCTGCGGGATCCCCAGACGATTCACACGTTGACCGCACGATTCACCCACGAGTCGTACGATGAAGGTCTATTTGCCCGCCGCGTAGCCAAGAAATTTGGCACTAAGCACACAGAGATAATGGTCGATGACGAAAAACTCGCTTGCGCGTTTCGCGCAGTGAGCGAACGGATAGCTGAACCAATCGCCGATCCTGCCGTACTGCCCGCGCATCTGTTGGCGCGGGAGGCAGCGGACCGGGTTCGAATCGTGCTGAGCGGTGAAGGTGCTGACGAATTATTCGGCGGGTACCCTACGTACCTCGGTCACCGCTGCGCCGCCGGCCTCGACCGCTTGCCGCCTGGAATCGTGCGCCACCTGCTCAAGCTCGTGACGCTGCTAGGGCCGTCTACGAAACGCGTACCGCTGCGCTTCCTGCTGAAACGATTTCTCGATACGCACCGTATGATGGGGCAGGAACGCCACGCTGCCTGGTTGGGGACGGACGCTCGATGCCTCCTCGACCTGCCGCTGGAACTACCGGAGTACCCGGCTCTCCAGTCATTATCCGGAGCAGAAGACGTCGGCCGATACATGTTGCTGGACTATCTCACATATCTCCCGGATAACCTGCTTGTGAAAATCGATCGAACTACAATGCTCCACTCTCTCGAAGCACGGGCACCCTACTTAGATTACTCCGTTACTGAATTCGCCCTCTCCTTGAAGCATCAGCTCAAGGTGCGGGGATTGACTACAAAGTGGATCTTGAAGAAGGTGGCGGCCGAACTTTTGCCAAATAACATTGCTTATCGCCGAAAGAGAGGCCTCAGTGTGCCGACAGCCGACTTGATAAACGGATCTCTCAGGCACGACGTGGACGAGCTCCTCTCTGAATCAAGGCTGAAAACACAGGGTTTGTTTCGCACCGGAAAGGTTAGGGAGCTTCTCTCCCAGCATAGATCGGGTCGGTTCAATCACGCCCGCCCTCTCTGGGCACTGGTAGCCTACCAGGGCTGGTATGAACACTGGTCCCATCGGAATTGAGGCGGAGTAGACCATGGAGCGCAGCAGAGCACTGGCATTGATGCATGAGCACACGGAGTCGGAGGCGCTTCGCAAGCACATGTACGCCGTGGAATTAACGATGAGGGCCTACGCTCGTCATTACGGGGAGGATGAGGAGACGTGGGGTATTACGGGGTTGCTACACGACTTCGACTATGAGAAGCATCCCAACGGGGATCATTCACCCACAGAGGGTCATCCCTCGTTCGGCGTCAGTCTGCTGCGCGAAGAGGGGGTGGATGAGGATATCCTGAAGGCAATTTTGGGCCACGCAACGTATACGGGAGTGACGCGTGAGTCGCTTATGGCAAAGGTCTTGTTTGCGGTAGATGAGTTATGCGGTTTCCTGGTAGCCTGCACCCTGGTCAGGCCGTCTCGCAGCCTGAAAGATCTGAAGGTGAAGAGCGTCAAGAAGAAGCTCAGGGACAAGGCGTTCGCACGAGGGGTGAGCCGAGAAGAGGTTGCGCAGGGGGCGGACGAGCTGGGCGCTGAGTTAGACCAACATATCCAGTTCCTGATCGACGCGCTCAGCCCAGACGAAGAGAAGCTGGGTCTCGGAACCTAGCCGACGAGTCGAAACAACTTCAATGACCTTTCCGCAGCAGTCAGCCGAATTCCACACCGGTGAAACGCCGGAAGCTGATGTGATCATTCTGACCCACAAGCTCATCAGAGAGTTTCAGATGGGATCCGAAGTAGTGCACGCTCTTCAGGGCATCAGTCTTCAGGTTCGAGCCAACGAGTTCACGGCCATCATGGGGCCGTCAGGCTCGGGGAAATCTACGCTCATGAATCTAATTGGGTGTCTCGACACTCCGACTTCCGGCGAGTACTGGCTCAATCATCAGAAGGTGAGTGAGCTGGACGACGACCAGCTTGCGCGCATCCGCAACAAGGAAATCGGATTCGTATTTCAGACCTTCAACCTCCTGCCGCGGGCTACCGCTTTGCATAATGTCGAGCTGCCGTTGATTTATGCGGGCATCCCATCGCAGAAGCGGAAAGAGCTAGCCAAACAGGCACTGGACCGCGTCAACCTGAGTGACCGCATGGAACACAGACCGGGCGAGCTCTCCGGGGGGCAACGCCAGCGAGTGGCAATTGCGAGGGCGTTGGTAAACAACCCTAGCATCCTATTGGCCGACGAGCCCACTGGCAATCTCGACAGCACGACCAGCGAGGAAATCATGGGTGTATTCCAATCACTCCACGACTCCGGTCAGACCATCTTGGTAATCACGCACGAGGCAAGCGTCGCAGCACACGCACACCGCCAGATTCACCTGAAGGATGGTCTGATTGAGGAAGATCTCTGGACGAACGGGCGAGAAGATTAATGCGATCAGTTGGAGTTCTGAGCGATCCAGCCTAGCAATCTCTCGATCTGCGAGGAGTGGTGGCGACAGTGGAGGTAGTGGAATCTGACCCATTCGGGAAGGTTCAGATCTCCGAGGAAAGGATGGGCCACGAAAATCTCAGTCTGTCTGCCCTCAGGCAACTGATCCACTAACCTGCCCAGTCGTTCCACTCCCATGCGGAACTCCGCCGTAACCTGCTCCGGCTCCGGGCGGTCAGGCGGACGAGCTAGAGCGGGACTCTCTACGCTGGTGGGAAACTTGCCGACTCCCAGCATCACGTGACGCAGCAGCGCCTGCCTTGGAGTCGCCCTGCGCCGCATGTCGTTCTTATCAAATCGCTTTTCGAAAGCCACCCCTACCAGATCGATCCCAATAGCAAGGTGGCTCAATATTTGAGCAATGCTCCACTTCCCGTCGGGAGCCCGGTGCCAGTCCCCACCCTCCACCGGCCGGACCGGATCGAGAATCATCGGCTCTAGTCGCTCGAGCTGGCGGCGCACTTTCATGAATCAAACGCGAACAAATTCAATCTCCCGACGCCGTCAGGCCTCGTCAGTTTCATACAATACATCTATGATTGAATTAAACAGCTCACCTTTTTTCGACAAGTCTCCCGTATCCGGGTCCTTCTGCACATACCACTGGCACATCTCCTCCATAGCCATCCGCTCGTCCGCACTGAGCGTGACCAAGAATTCGTCACCATCTGCTTTTTCGGCATTCTCGACACACGCAAGTAAATTGGCGGGCAATTCCGGCGTTTCACGAATCGCCTGAATCATCGCGCGGGACATTGGCACTAGCATCTAATAACTACGCTCCGGTGGTCTAAGGGTTATCTGATGCAGAAATCACACTCGTTATCGCAATTTTCCAACTGCCCCCTACTTTGACAAAAAGCCGTTCCGACCATCCCTTGCTACTGTCACCGCCAACGATGACGGTGTAGGGGTAGGCCCCGTACACGACCCCCGGGGCGATCCATACGAGAGTGAGCTCACCCGCCATCAATGTATCCGGCCACTCGTCGTCGATGCGACGCGCCTCAGCGAACTGCACGAAACCGCGTCTCAGACTGTCCGGCCCGGCGACAACAAAGTCGGGTGAGTTTAGATAGTACGATAAATACGCTTCCGTATCGCGGGAGTGAATGGCAGCGATATTACCTCTGAAGATCTCAGCGGCGGCCGTCAGGTCGTTGCGTCGCACCCGCTCCACATCCGGCATGCCACACCCAACAAACAAAGCAAACAGAGCAACGAACTTGAACGACGCTCCGGAATGGAAATTTCGACGCGGCATCATCGGCCGCAAGAATCGATCCACTCGGGATCTACCCCCCAATAGAGTCGCAAGGCTAAGCATCGGCTTCCTCTAACTGGGGTTCTGAGAATTCATACGCACTGCATTCCGTCACGGGCGTTCTGGGATACTTTGGGAATCCGGGCAATAGTTCCGACATTAAACAGCGCCAAAAAACAGAGCCTTGCTTGTTGACTATCCGCCGGCTATGCGCGCACGTCTCGCACAAGCCTGCTTGCGATCCAGATACAGTATCAAAACTCTTGTGCATGCCGTCGCCAAGCTCGAGGTCAATGGTTAAATTACCACATCATGGCGCAAATTACCTGTCTACGATGCGGTAACAGCAGGGACCAACTTGCTGCACCACCCCTGCCAACTGACCTAGGCAATCGGATTTACGATTCGATTTGCGGAGAGTGCTGGAAACAGTGGTTGCAGCAACAGACCGCAATGATAAACCACTACTCCCTGAACCTCCTCGATCCAGAGGCTCGCAAGTTTCTCGCTCAACAGACGGAGGCTTTTCTCTTTGCTCCATCCAGCGAAGCCAGTAGCTGAAAAGGTAGCAGTCAGTTTCGAGTTGAACGGCGAGCAGACAAGCGTTCTTTTCTCGTCTTACAAGACGTTGCTCGAGGTCCTGCGGGAAGATCTGAACCTGCCAGGCACTAAGCACGGATGCGAGCTGGGCGAGTGCGGCACATGTACGGTGCTGATCGATGGCCAGCCAGTCTTGTCCTGCCTAACGCTGGCGCGGGCCTGCCAAGGCAAACGGGTCAAGACGGTTGAGGGGATGGCCGACGGAGATCAGCTACACCCTCTTCAAAAAGCTTTCGCCGACCTTGCGGCAGCACAGTGCGGATACTGTACACCCGGGATTCTGTTAGTAGCCGAAGCGCTGCTCGAGGAGAAGCCCAACCCGTCGCGCGACGAAATCAAGCAAAGCCTGTCAGGCAACCTGTGCCGCTGCACCGGCTACATCAAGATTTACCAAGCTGTGGAATTGGCGGCGGCGCACCTTCGGGGTGAACTAGCAGTGCCCGCCGAGGAAGTGCTCTATGGGCGGAAGTAGAGACCGGGACTTTCGTGTCGTTGGCACACCGCGTATCAAAGTCGACGCGGTTTCAAAAGTCACAGGCAAAACTCTGTTCGCCGACGATATTCAGCTTCCCCGAATGCTTTTCGGGAAGTTGCTCCGCAGCACACAAGCCCATGCGCTCATAAAGAGCATTGACACTACTAGGGCAGAGTCTGCACCCGGAGTCAAGGCTGTAATCACAGGCAAGGATCTTCCCACTCCGTTTGGAATCCTTCCAGTTAGCCAAGATGAACACACGCTGTGCCCGGAGGTTGTTCGGTTCGTAGGGGATCCTGTAGCCGCCGTTGCCGCGACATCGGAAAACGAGGCCACTACCGCGGTTGACCTCATCGACGTCAGCTATGAGTCTCTGGAATCCATCTCCTCGATCGATAAAGCGCTCAGTACCGACGATCCGCAACTCCACGACTACGCCGACCGCGGCAACATTCACAAGTTGATCAGTCTGGAATTCGGAGACGTTGAAGAGAATTTCGATAAGGCTTATCACGTTCGAGAGGACATCTTCTTCTATGAGGGCAGCACGCACCTGCCGATGGAGCAGCACTGCGCAGTTGCTGACTGGTCGGCGGACGGAAAACTCACATTGTGGAGCGCCACACAAACTCCGCACTACGTTCACCGTGCCCTCGCCAAAGTGCTGGAGCTTGCCCCTTCTCACATACGCGTCATCGCCTGTCCCAACGGCGGCGCGTTCGGTGGTAAGAGCGACCCGTTCAACCATGAAATAGCGGCCGCCAAGCTAGCGATGGTGACGGGTAGGCCGGTGAAAATCACTCTGACGCGCGAAGAGGTCTTCTACTGTCACCGCGGGCGACATCCGGTCCTGATGTGGGCCAAGACCGGTGTAGACAAAACCGGCAAGATCAAGGCAATGCATTTCCGAACGTGCCTGGATGGTGGAGCATACGGGTCCTACGGCGTCGCGAGCACATATTACACGGGCGCCCTTCAGACGGTGACCTATGAAGTGGAACGCTACAAGTTCCAGGGCGCGCGCGTCTTCACGAATAAACCGCCCTGCGGTCCCAAGAGAGGACACGGCACACCTCAACCCCGTTTCGCTCTCGAGATCCAGCTTGACAAGATCGCTGAAGACTTGGGCATCGACCCTGCCGAACTGCGCCTACGCCACTTGCAACCCCCTGACTCCGTCACCTCCAACTGGCTGAAGATCGGAACAATCGGACTGGGCGAATGCATCGAAAAGGTGGTCGAGGGCTCCGGCTGGAAGCAGCACTATCGGCAGCTTCCGCACGGGAAAGGCGTGGGGCTAGCCTGTTCGAGTTATATCTGCGGCGCCGGGCTTCCGATCTATTGGAACGACATGCCTCAATCCGGCGTCCAGCTCAAGTGCGACCGAGGCGGAGGCGTTACGCTCTTCTGCGGATCGATCGACATAGGACAGGGCTCTGACTCTATTCTCGCCTACATCGCTGCCGAGATCCTCGGTATCGAGCCCGAAGACATTCGGATTGTCACAGCTGATACCGATCTGACTCCTGTCGATCTGGGGAGCTATTCGTCACGCGTAACCTTAATGACGGGCAACGCCGCGGTGCAGGCAGCGGAGAGAGCGCATGATATCATTGCTGTGCATGCGGCCCGCAAATTGGAGATACCTCTCGATCGAATTTCGTTTGCCGACCGCCGAGTCTATGACGCCGAGAAGCCCGAACACGGCTTGACGTTCGCCGAAGCAGTTCAGCTGGCCGAAGCCAAGCAGGGCACGGTCGGCAGCATCGGCTCTTACACGCCACCGCGCGGGCCGGGAAGGTACAAAGGTTCTGGCGTGGGACCGTCTCCAGCGTACTCATACAGCGCCGCGATCGCTGAAGTTGACGTCGACGTTGAGACGGGCATCGTAACCGTGCCGAAGATTTGGATAGGACACGACATCGGGCAGTCCATCAATCCGGTAACCGTAATGGGTCAAGTGGAGGGCAGCGTGTACATGGGGCTCGGTGAGGCACTCATGGAGGAGATGGTATACCGGGGCAACCGAAACGTCGTGCACAAGATTCCCAGCATGCTCGAATACAAGAGCCCCACCACGCTCGAGATGTGCGACGTGGTGACCTATTTGGTCGAGGACCCGGACCCCAACGGCCCCTTCGGCGCAAAAGAAGCGGGTCAGGGTCCGCTTTTGCCCGTAATGCCCGCGATCGCGAACGCCGTGTATGACGCGGTAGGGGTCAGGGTGGACGAAGTACCGATAACGCCCGAAAAGGTGTTGCGCGCGCTGAAGGCGAAGGAGAAGGGAGGAGAGGGACGCGTGGGCCCAACATCCTTCCCGGAGATTGTATGGCCGGAACCCACACGAGTGGCGACACCCGCTGAAGGTGGCGACGGCCGTGCGGAACCTTCAAAGACTCTAGCTGCTCGAAATGCTTAGGCTGCCCTCCTTCGAATACGTGGAGCCCAAGACGCTTAAGCAGGCTCTTAAGATCCGGGATGGGGCGGGCGCAGACGGTATGTATGTGGCTGGCGGAACCGATCTCTATCCCAACATGAAGCGGCGCCACCAGGAACCCAAAGTTGTAATCTCGCTCTCGCGGATCAAAGGAATGAGTGACGTGCGGACAAAGGACGGACGCACCTCGGTCGGAACGGGAATCACTCTGACCGACCTCGCTAGCCATCGCAAGATCAAGCTCCACTACCGGGCCCTCGCCGTCGCCGCGGAGTCGATAAGCACCCCGATACTCCGGAACATGGGAACACTCGGCGGCAATCTATGCCTGGACACCCGTTGCAATTACTACAATCAGACGTACGAGTGGCGTAAGTCCATCGACTTCTGCATGAAGAAGGACGGAGCAATCTGTTGGGTGGCGCCGAGCAGCCCTCGGTGCTGGGCCGTGAACTCGAGTGACATCGCTCCGGTGATGGTAGCCATGCAGGCCGATTTCACATTATTAGGTAGTGGCGGTGAGAGAGTCGTCCCCGCAGAAAGGTTCTACAACAACGACGGCATCAACTACCTGACGAAACATCCGCACGAAGTCCTGACCACTGTGCGCCTACCCGAACCCAACGGCTGGGACGCAACCTACTGGAAGCTACGCCGGCGTGGTTCTTTCGACTTCCCCGTTCTCGGTGTCGCTGTCTGGATCAAATGGGAGGGAGATACCGTTGCCGACGCGAGAATTGTGCTCGGCGCTGTGGCGAGTTGGCCTCAGCTAATCCCTGGCGCAGCCGATGCGGTCAGAGGAGGCAAGCTAGAGGACGATGCTATAGACGCAGCTGCCGAGGCCGCGTTCCGCCCATCGAAGCCGATGGACAACACCGATTTTGGGCTATCGTGGCGTAAACAGATGACGCGAAGCTATGTGAGGAGGGCGTTAGCAGAGCTACGAGCGCGAAACAAGAGCATCTAGCTCGTCGGCCGCGCGATCCAGTATTTCGACCACACTGCGCCTCCTCTCGGCATCCGAATCCCGCTTCCACGCCAATTTGTAGGCTTGACCGATCACCCTCCCTACGGCCCGGTTTATGTCCGGCATGGGTTCGTCAAATAAGCGCCCCAGCGTCTCTTCGACGCGATCGAAGATGTCCTCCACTGTGGACTTGTTGTCCTCGAGGAACTTGAGGCCTGCGTCGTTGATCGAGTAGACTTTCTTCCCCTCTTTCTCCGCCGCATCCACCAGTCCCTCGTCTTCCAGCCATTGGAGCGTGGGATAGACCGTTCCCGGCGAGGGCTTGTAGCAGCCGCCCGTCTCCTCCTCGAGTGTCTTCATCACTTCGTACCCGTGCATGGGCTTTTCCTTGAGGACCTTGAGGATCACATACTTCATGTCACCGGAGCCGAACCACATCCGCTTCCTGGTACCCTTCGAGAACCATCCCGCGGGATCGAAACCGAATTCAAAACCGTGTCTAATCATTGAAACCTACCTCCGATATTACGGCGCGATATATCTTCACGATATATCTTAACGGGAAATTTCGCGCCGGTCAAGCTCGAAGCCAGGTGTCCGAAAAAAAGCCCCCACCGTCACCGGCGGGGGCTGAATCATCGCTGGGAGAGAGTGGCTACCTCCTCCTACGGTACATCCGAGGTGCCGAGCGCTCCGGAAGCGTGGCCGAAATGGCCAACTGCCGCCTATTACGCATGATTTGCATCTCCACGCTTTCGCCCTCATCGTAAGTGCCCAAGACCCTGAACACGCGGCTCGGATCGTCCACTTCCCGTCCGCCAATCGCAAGTATGACGTCGCCGCCACGCAGGTTGAGCGACCCCTCGCTGGGCGTTCGGATCACCAGCACTCCGTCCGACGTGCCGAAGTACTGTCCCAGCTCCTCGTTGAGCGTCACAAGCTCGAGATCGGCATAGCTCATGCGCATGTGCATGAGCGGTGGCAGGGACGAGAACACCTCCGTCCCGAATCTGATAGGCTCGTCATCCTCGAAGACCGATATCACTCCCTCTCGTATTCCGATGGGCATTATGTGCGCCAGGACCACGTCAACCTCCTGGCGCTCGCCGTCGCGTACGAACGCCACGTTGACCGTGTCGCCCTCTTCGCGCTCGCCCACCAGGTCGATCAACTTGATGGCCGGCGCGGACTCGTGTTCGCTAGCCGGCGGATATCTCCCGGTCAAAGGTTCCCCGTCGAACTCGACGATGATGTCACCTTCCTCGATACCCGCTTCTTCGGCGGGGCCTTCTTCGCTGACATCGACGACAACCGCGCCGAGCGAGTCAGTGCGGGCGCTGGCCCGGGTCCGGACCACGATTCCCATGCGGGCACGGTTCCCCGCGAACACGTTGAAGACGTTCGCAGATCGCCAGAAGGGTGCTACAGTAATGTCAAACTCTCGTGCCACATCACCCATCTCATCCCGCTCGAGATCTCGTAGCTCTTCTCGCAGCTCTCTGATCCGCGCCCTCGTATCTTCACGATCCTGGGCTGGCAACGCGCCGGCGACGGTCGCAGACAACACCACAGTCGTAAATACCGCTCTCAAATTCATTTCTACTCCCTCAAAACGTGTTAAAAGCCGACATAGCTGGCGGTACGCACTGTGTGCGTAGTAACCAAAGCATCCATCAGCTGAATTCTCCGCCGCCACAGGTTTTCCAACTCATCACTGCGAGTTCGCTTCCCCCTGTGGAGCTCTTCCAGAACCTCATCAAGCCGAGCGATACGATCTTCCAACTGCACCACCGTGCTCGCCATACGTCCGTTCATGACTCTGCCTGCCGGCTTGATCGTGCGGAGAATGCTCTCGAGATGCTGAGATTCCTCGATCAGGCCCACCAACTCCGAACTCTGGGCCCGGTGCCCCACCACCACCGTCCCTATGCCAACCAGCAATGCAATGGATGCTGCAGCGGCCATAGACCACCACCCAGCAAAAGTTCGGAATTTCTTACGGCGTTCGGTTGCAACCGCTGTCTGAATCTCTGGCCACCGGTCACGTGGGGGTCTCAGGTTGGGCAGCGCCTTGAGCGACGCCACTCTCTGGTGCAGCAACTCCATCTCGGCCATGCACCGGTCGCATCCCTCCAAGTGCTGCCGCGCAGCTTCTGAACCCTGACCGTCCCTAATAGCGATCAGCTCTTCCATTGTGCAGTGGATCAGCATAGCGCCCCCTCGCCGAGCCATTTACGCAGGCGTGCGTGTGCCCGCGCTAGCTGCGACTTTGAGAAACTGACACTCTTGTTCATCATTTCGGCTATATCCTCGTGCGTATGACCCTCTACGTCGTGCAACCAGACGACAGCTCTTGACGTCTCAGACAGCTTGCCCAGAGCTGTCTCCAGATCCATGCGGAGCCCAGCGTCGGGGTCCACCTTCCTTCCGACTTCCAGATAATCTTCATGTAACTCATCCGTCGCCCGATACTTCTCACGGCGGATCAACATCAGCGCCTTGCTCGCGGCGATCCGTTTGATCCACGCGGTGAGGCTTCCGGTACCTTCACCGCGAAACCTCTGGATACTCCGGCAGACCTCTACAAAAGTGTCCTGGAGAACCTCCTCCGCATCCTCAGGAGTACGGCATATCCTCCGAGCCACGGTGTAAACGCCGGACTCGTAAGCCCGATAGAGCTGCCCCAGGGCAGCCGAATCCCCTGCCTTGGCCCGCTGGATCGCGAGGTCGTCGATAGCTACCAACAGTCCCTGCATCGTCTGTGATTATAGATGCCCCATGACGGAACTTCGTCGCGTGCCCATAACCCCCTTGGAAACATAACGTTACATCTTGTTATTCTAGCTCGGAACGCCACCTAGCCGTGACGAGAGCTTACTCCGCGCTGTTCTAGGCCGCTGAAACCAGGTATGAGAGGGGTACGTCGGGAGAATCGGGTAGGACCTAAACCACGAAGTTGATCAGGCGGTCGGGAACGTAGACCGTCTTCCGCACGTCCCGCCCGCCGATGAAACGCTTCACCACTTCATTGGCGCTCGCTGTGCTGACGACATCGGACTTCTCGGCACCCGCCGACACGTGCAACCTAGCACGCACTTTCCCGTTAACCTGAACCACGAGCTCGATCTCGTCCTCGCGCGCTAGCTCTTCGTCAAACTGGGGCCAGCCAGCATTGAATACGGTGTCCGAGTGTCCCAATCGCTCCCAACACTCTTCGGCGAAGTGCGGAGCAAACGGTGAGATCATGACCGCAATAGGCTCCACTAGTTCTGGTCCCGCGTTTGAACGGGAGTTCTCTGCCTGCGAGCGGAGCAAGTTCACGTACTCCATCAGTGCCGAAATGGCGGTGTTATACCGCAGGTTTTCTATGTCATCGGCGACCTTCCGGATGGTCTGGTGGAGCTTCCGCAGGACCTCCCTAGGAGGCTCGGAATGCCCGTTGCCGGCTTGCTTAACAAGCAACCATACCTTACCGAGAAACCTCTTGATGCCAGCTATTCCCTCGTCACGAAAATCCCCGCCTTCCTGGTAAGGCCCCAGAAACATCAGGTACATGCGGAATGTGTCGGCACCCCACCGGTCTAAGTAGGCATCCGGCACGACGACGTTGCCCCGAGACTTGGACATCTTCGCACCGTCTTTGACAATCGTCCCGTGCGCGCGAAACCGCGGGAACGGCTCCTCGAAATCGGTGAAGCCCTCGTCCTTGAGTACCATCGTAATGAACCGCGCGTACATCAGGTGCAGGACCGCGTGTTCGTTCCCGCCTATATAGGATGAGATTGGCAGCCACTTCTCCGTGAGCACCGGATCGAAAGCAACGTCCGCCCTGTCGCTAGAGGGGTACCTCAAGAAATACCAAGCGGAATCGAGAAACGTATCAGAGACGTCAGTTTCACGGCGCCCCTCAGCTCCGCACTGTGGGCACTCTACGATGTACCATTCCGAATGCCGCGCTAAGGGTGAGACCCCAGATTCGTCTGGCTGGAAGTCCGCTATCTCCGGTAACAAAACGGGCAGATCGCTCTCCGGAACTGGTACGACGCCGCACTTGTCGCAGTATATCATCGGAATCGGAGGCCCCCAGTAACGTTGCCGGGAAATACACCAGTCGTGCAGCCGGTATTGGGTTCGCTTTTTGCCATAGCCCTCCTTCCCCAGCCACTCCGTAATCGCAGGTATGGCGTCGGACACCCGCATGCGGTCGAATTGCCCGCTCTCCTGAAGAACGCCGAGGAGATTGTCCGTAAATGGAAGTTCAACCTGCTCGCCCTCTCTCACCACCACCTGCACAACCGGCAGGCCGTGCTCGCGCGCAAATTCATAGTCGCGCGCGTCATGCGCCGGCACTGCCATGATCGCGCCGGTCCCATATTCCATCAGTACGTAATCTGCGATCCAAATCGGGATAGATTCACCCGTCGCAGGATTGCGAGCATAACATCCAAGAAACACACCGGTCTTTTCCTTGCTGCCCACTCGCCGCGAAACGATGTCCAGCTCGCCGGCCCTGCGGCAGTATTTGGTTACCTTCAGACGTTGTTCGTCGGTTGTCAGTTCATCCACGAGTGGGTGTTCGGGTGCAAGGACCAGGTACGTCGCCCCGAACAAAGTGTCCGGCCGCGTGGTGAAAACGGTGATTTCATGACCCGATACGGCCGTGAAGTTGACATCGGCTCCTTCGGACCTTCCAATCCAGTTGATCTGCATCGTACGAGTGGAATCAGACCAGTCGAGCACCTTCAGATTCTCTAGTAGCCGCTCTGTATATTCAGTGATCTTAAAGAACCATTGCTCTAGGAATTTTTGCGTGACTTTTGTCTCGCTGTGCCGCTCGCAGTACCCGTCTATCACCTGTTCATTTGCAAGCACGGTCTTACAATCGGGGCACCAATTAACCGGCGCCCGCTTCCGGACGGCCAGCCCGGCCTTGTAGAGCTGCAGGAAGATCCACTGCGTCCACTTGTAGTAGGCGGGATCTGTTGTCCTCACTTCATGACTCCAGTCCACCATCAAGCCGATTCTACGAAGCTGGTTTCTGAAGTTTTCGATGTTCGCCGGTATTAATCTGCCCGGATGGGTTCCCACCTCGAGAGCGTAATTCTCCGAGTGGATGCCGAAAGCGTCGAACCCCAGTGGCTCGAATACGTCCCATCCCTGCAGCCGCCGGAATCTTCCATGGATATCCGCGCCAACAAAGGCGAACACGTTTCCCACATGCAGGCCTTCCGCCGACGGGTAGGGGTACATCATGAGGTTGTAGTAGGGTTTCCGGGCACCCTTGAGATCGACACAGTTTGTCTTTCTCTCGTCCCAGCGTGCCCGCCACTTAGCCTCTACATCGGCGGGCTCGTAAGTGTCGTTCAACGTTTCCGCAGTCATGGAACTCTAATTTATAGCGAGCTTTTCCCCTTGTAAGGGACTCGGAAGGAACAAGCTGGGTCAGTTTAGGTCGACGAACCTGACATCGGAGGTCGTCGGTAGGCGTTCGAGCTGTTTGATGACTTGTTCTGCCGGAGACAGATCTACGACGATGCCGGCTAGTGCCTCCCTAAGATTTTCGGCGGTA
>JAZFQE010000237.1:0-3697 GCA_036444955.1 Gemmatimonadales bacterium | reverse complement strand
TGGTACGGCGTTGCAGCCGTCTGTGCCTTGGCTCCTTTTGTCGGCGCCTATGTTGCCGGCGGCTGGGCGATACGGGAAACGTTCGAGCTGACCGCGTTGAGATTCGCGCAAGTGTCGGCCTTTCTTGTTGTCGTCCAATCGGTGAGCGCGCTGGTCACACTGGAGCTTGCCTTCAGACGGGTGTTGATTGGGAAACCGGGGGAGGCGTCTCTTGCGACGGTTCTGGTCTCCGGACTGGCATTCGGCACGTGGTCCGTGATGGTTCAAGCTGACGTGGTAAATCTTCCGATCGCGTTTGCGTCTGGCACGTTGATTGGCTTGATAGCCGGGGGAATCTTTGCACTGTCCGGCTCCCTGCTCGTGTCCGCATTGTACAGCGGCGGGTTGCTGGGTTTGGCACTGACGCTCGACGCGACTGCGCGGATCGAGCTCCCTAGTTTTTTGTTGGGGCAGTTACTACGCTCGATAGTTGCAATAAATATTCTGATCGCTGCGGTGTTATTGGTTCTCGTCTACCGCAGATCAGATCTGGGTTCCTCGGTCAAGGCGAAGGTGAATGATGCTGCTGGCGGTTGATGTAGGTAATACCGAGATAACGATAGGGCTATTCGAGAGCGAAAAGCTCCGGACCCAGTGGCGCCTTACGACGGTTTTGGAGCGTACTCCCGATGAGTGGGCCGCTATGATCGCTGGCTATGTAATCAACGCAGGACATTCGACGCACGAAGTGCGCGCGGCGGTGGTAGCGTCGGTTGCACCGGGTGTGACGGTGATGCTTTCGGAAGGAGTCAGCAAGGCGCTGGGAACCAGTCCGGTTCCAGTTTCCGCTGCGACCGAGCTACCAATCAAACTGGACGTCGATGATCCTCTGAGTGTCGGTGCGGACCGCGTAGTGAACAGTCTGGCGGCCCTCGAGTTCTATGACAGGGATTGCATCGTGGTGGACTTCGGCACTGCGACGTCGTTCGATTGTCTGACGCGTGACGGACGGTTCATCGGCGGCGTAATAGCCCCTGGCGTCAAGACGGGATCCGATCAGCTGGTGAAGAAGGCGGCGAAACTCTTTGCCACTGAACTGGTGGCACCAAATCACGTGATAGGTAGGCGGACGGAAGATTGCATCAAGTCCGGTATTCTCTATTCCGCGGCCGACTCGGTTGACGGGATCGTGAGGAGAGTGAAGTTGGAATGGCCGGGCAAGAGTGAACCTTACGTCGTTGCTACCGGCGGTCTCGCCTCAGTCATTGTGCCTCTGACGAATGAGGTGCAGCATGTAGAACCGGATCTCACCCTGCATGGCCTGGCTATCGCAGCCAAGCATCTTCACTTGGAGTGGTAGCCCGCAGTCGCGGTTTGACCGGGTGTCGTTGGTGTTGATACCATAGACAACTCCGGCTAACTTGCGGCCGGTTTATATCTGGAGACATGGACGAATGACTTCTGCTGCTACGGTTTCAGAGGTTGAAAGGTACGACGTCGCCACGATCGTCGGCGGCGGCGCGAAACTCGGTACGGTTACAGCGGTCGGTGTCATGATTTTCGCTCTGGTATCTCGCCCACTGGATGGTTTCGCCGAGACGCTGATCCAGTCCGTTCTCATTCTGGCGGGTGGTCTGGTCGTGAGCTATGCGCCGGGCCTGTTGGTGAGAGTGAGAACCATCGATGGATTAGGATGGACTGCGCTGCTTGGCTTGATGGGCGCACTGTTCTTCACCCTGTTCGATGTTGTGCTGTTGCGGCCGTTCGACATATACCATTGGACATGGGATCAGATCGGCGGAGGTAGTGGGTTCTGGTACATACCGGTGTGGTTCATGGGATCGGCGTTCCTGGCCACGCTCGGAGGGATGAACATCAGCAAGGCGCCCAATAGGGAGTTGATGGTACTCGGCGCGCGAACGCTAATCATGTCGGTCGTGCTCTTCACTGTCATCGCCGCCAGCGGTTTGTTTCCGCCGACCTCAGCAGTAATGGCACTGGCCTTCTCGCTCGGCCTCGCCCTCGACCTCGTGGTTACGGCCGTGCAGAGCAAGGGGTGACACCGCTCCAACGCCGGCTAGTGCTAATCTTGGGTTGGCTGCTCGTGCCCGTTGTGGCTTGGGCAGCTGCTTTTTTTGGGGGCTGGCTCGGCGCCGTGATCGGCGCGGGCAGCGAATCTCCCAAAGTTGGACTGTATGTGGTGGTTGCGACTTCAATTGGAGGAGGAGTGTTGGGCGCGGGCGGATGGATTTATACTAATGCGGTGGGTGGTGAGTCGTGAAGTAGGGAGTCGTGAGTCGTGAAGTGGGAGGAGGGAGCAGGGAAGAGGGAATAGGGAAACTTCCATCCTCTCATTCCCCCCCCTTTCCCCTTTCCCGGCTCCTCCCCTCAGCGCGACGTAAAGAGTGTACGATCGATCTTGGTGGGGTCGCCCAGGACCACGAAGTGAATATTGTTGATGTACTCGCTTACGACTCGCTGAACGTCCTGTGGCGTGACCTCTTGAACGGCTTCCGCAAACTGTATCGCATGTTCCCAGCTCCCGGCCACGAGCTCGGAGCTTCCGAGCGAGGCCGCTTGACCCATGTTTGTTTCCTGCCCGATCCAGTAGCGGGTCACGAACTCACTGATGTTTTCCCTCAGCCGTTCCGGCGACACGGGCTCGTGCGCCATTCTATCGACTTCATGCAGCATCACTTTGAGTGTCGTGTCCGGCTCAACCGCCGTCACGTAGATCATTCCATAGTTTGCTTGCCGGCTCGAAAGACCCGCGGTCACCGCGTAGCTGAGGTTCCGCTTGGTCCTTACCTCTTCAAACAGTCGATCACGCAGAATGTCGGTTGCTACCCTCATCGCGGGATAGTCGGGGTGTCCGGGTGCCGGCGTGCTAAACTGACCTCGGATATAATTGGTCGGCAGCTCGCGTTCTACGATCTCAAGGTCGGGCGGTCCGGCTTCAACTGACGAGGCTGGGTGGGATGTCCCACCTTCCGCTGGCAAGGCGCCGAACGCGGACGCGATCTTTTCTGCTAAGTCCTCACGAGACACATGGCCAACGACGACGAATACCAAGTTCTCCTTCGTCATCCGTTCGCGGTGCCACCGCATCAGGTCCTCTCGAGTGAGACCCTCAACAGCCTCCACCGCTCCGGTGGGATCATTAGCGTACGCGTGCCCGCTATAGAACAGATCATTCGCGAGTAAGTTCAGGTATGCGTCTGGATTGTCCTGCCGGGAGCGCAGTTGATTGACTATTTGTTGGCGCGCGAGTTCCACTTCGGCTTCGGGAAACGTCGGATGCAGCACCGTCTGAGTGAACAGATCCCACGCGGTATCCCAGTGGCCCGCTATCGCTTGGAGCGTAACCACCGTGAAATCGAACGTTGCCTGCGCATTAATCTGGGTGCCGGTAGAGGCGAGCCGCGTAGCGAGCTCTTCCTTTGTGTAGCTGTCGGTGCCCCGAGGGGCCACATCAGCGATAAAACGCTCGATTCCTGCGGTTTCCGGCGTGAGATTAGCGCTCCCGCCTGTCAGGTACAGTCGCACGGCGATCACCTCGTTCGCGGCGATGGGTTTATAGATCACCCTGATTCCTGAAACCGCGAATTCCTCAATGGCTGATTCCTGCGCGTCTGCGTAGTTCGGCAGGTTCAGACCAATCAGTGCAAGTGCTAGCCACACCCTCTTCATGGTA
The DNA here is from genome assembly GCA_036444955.1 of Gemmatimonadales bacterium. Classification (GTDB taxonomy): domain Bacteria; phylum Gemmatimonadota; class Gemmatimonadetes; order Gemmatimonadales; family GWC2-71-9; genus B16T1B5. The sequence goes on along the minus strand of JAZFQE010000237.1, from coordinate 24 downwards.
CCATCTCCTGAGTTAGCAAGGATT
>JAZFQE010000236.1:0-3047 GCA_036444955.1 Gemmatimonadales bacterium | reverse complement strand
TCACCTTCAATGAGAGCGTCAACCAATGCGTAGTATTCATCACTTGTCAGAGGCGCGTTGAGGTACTCGTCACCCACTCCCCTGCCGTACCGCGACCGTCTATACAACTGCTTCATATCCAAAGAATCGGCACTGACGATGGGAGCAATGGCATCGAAAAACGCCAGTGAATCCATCCCCAACCGCTGCTTGATACTAGTCGCAAGGCGATCGGATGTGAGAGGACCCGTCGCAACGATCCCCGGTCCGGCCACTTCAGTAACCTCCTCCGTCACCACCTCAATGGACGGATGTGACCGCACACGTTCGCTAACTTCGGTCGCGAAAACGTTCCTATCGACTACGAGCGCCGTACCTCCCGGAACCCTAGCGACTTCCGCGACATCCATGAGCAGGCTGCCAAGTACCCGAAGTTCCGCCTTGAGCAAGCCGTGCGCATTTGTGATATCGTTGGACTTGAAAGAGTTGGTGCAGACTATCTCGGCGAGTTTGTCGGTCTGATGTGCCGGTGTACTCTTGGCCGGCCTCATCTCAAAAAGACTGACTGAGTGCCCCCGCTCCGCGAGCGCCCAAGCGGCCTCACAGCCCGCTAAGCCACCGCCTACGACTTTGACGTTCACATCTAGGTGGCAGTAACCACGTCCGACTCGAGCGTGAACTTGTTTTCGCACTTCAAACACACTCGATATTCTCCCCTCGCCTTGGTCGAACGACGCTCCGCCCCAACATTGCCGCAGTCGGGACACACATCGGGAACTGGCTGATGCCATGTTGAGAAATCGCATTTCGGATAATTCGCGCAACCGAAGAAAGGTCTACCTCGTCTCGTACGTCGCTCGACTAGCTCACCCGAGCCGCACTTCGGACACTTCACTCCTAGCGGTACAGAGCGTGTGTGTTTGCACTTAGGGTAGCGAGTGCACGCGAGGAATTCGCCATATCTACCTGACTTCTTGAGCATCGGAGCGCCACAGGTCTCGCACTTCTCGTCGGTGGGCTCAGCAGGCTGCCGCTCTTCACCCAACCTTTTTGTGTGCTTGCAGGCCGGATAGTTCGTGCACGCGATGAACGGCCCGAACCGGCCGCTCTTCACCGTCAGCTTGCCGCCGCACTCGGGACAGGGCGCACGTTCAATCTCGTCAACGTCGTGGACTTCCCTGATGAGATCCGTGGTGTCGATGCTGTCGAGCGCTCGCTTGAAGGGATCGTAGAAATTCCGCAGTACGTCCTTCCAGCCCAACTCTCCCTCTTCCACCTTGTCCAGCTCGTTCTCCATCTGCGAGGTGAATTCGACGTTGAAGATATCGGGAAACCTGCGCACCATTACGCCGGCCACTGTCTCACCCAACGAGGTCGCGTGAAACCTTCGCTGTGCAAGTTCTACATAATCCCGCCCCTTGAGTGTGGAGATAATGGAGCTGTACGTGCTGGGGCGCCCAATTCCCAACCGCTCGAGTTCCTTTACCAGGCTTGCCTCACTATAACGCGGAGGTGGTTCGGTGAAGTGCTGACTTGGCGCAATGCCTTCCACCTTGGCCTCATCACCCTTCTCTAGAGCGGGCACCGGGGCTAGCTCGTCCAAGGTAGATTCTTCTTCTTTCTCGCGCGCCTCCTGATAAACAACCCGATACCCGTCGAACTTCACAATCGATCCCGTAGCCCGGAACAGATAGCCGTCAACATCGAAATCGATGGTCGTCGTGTCGTACACGGTAGGCATCATCTGCGAGGCGACGAACCGCTTCCAAATGAGCCTGTACAGCTTGAATTGATCAGTAGTGAGATGGGTCTTGACCGACTCAGGAATGCGATAGACGTCAGTCGGGCGAACTGCTTCGTGGGCGTCTTGCACTCGCGCTTTCTTGTTCCGGTAGACGTTGGGCGACTTAGGCAGGTACGCCTTTTCGTAGTGCCCCGCTATGAAGCTGCGTGCGGCTTCCAGCGCAGCCGCTGCGACGCGCATGGAATCGGTGCGCATGTAGGTTACCAGACCGACCGCGCCCTCCGGACCGAGGTCAATCCCCTCGTACAGTTGTTGCGCAACCCGCATAGTTCTTGCCGAAGAGAAGCCGAGCCGTTTGGCGGCCTCCTGCTGTAGCGTACTGGTTGTGAACGGGGGGAAGGGGTTGCTTCGCCGTTCGCGCCTGGCCACCGACGTAACGACGAACGGCTTCCCGGACACCGCTTCGACAACCGCCGCAGCTTCCTGTTCGCGCTGCAACTGGGGCTTCTTGCCATCAACCTTGTGGAGCTTTGCCTCGAACTTCCGGCGCTTGGCGCGCAGCTCCGCCTCTATGGTCCAATACTCGCGGGGCTGGAACTTCCGGATCTCTGTCTCGCGCTCCACTATCAACCGAAGCGCCACCGTCTGCACGCGCCCGGCTGACAGGCCGGTCTTTACCGACTTCCACAACAACGGACTCACCTTGTAGCCCACGAGCCGGTCCAAAATGCGCCGTGCCTGCTGCGCCTCAACTTTGTTCTCGTCTATTGCGGTGGGGTTCTTCAACGCGTCGGTGACCGCATCCTTCGTTATTTCGTGAAACAGGACACGGTACACATTCCCGTTATCCCCCAGCTGGTCAGCGACATGCCAGGCAATCGCTTCACCTTCGCGATCCGGGTCAGTTGCGAGGAAAACAGCCGACGATGCCTTAGCGGCGTTGCGCAGCTCTGCCAGAGTCTTACCCTTGCCCCTAATCGTTACGTACTTAGGCACAAAGCCAGCCTCTATGTCGACGCCCAGCTCACGCTTGGGGAGGTCGCGCAGATGGCCCACGGTGGCCTTGACGGAGTACCCCTCGCCCAAGTACTTCGAGAGCGTCCGGGCTTTCGTGGGCGACTCAACAATGACCAGCGACTTCTTCTTTTTTGTCATCTTAGCTGGCGACGTACCACCTGGATATTCTCGTGGCTTTAGTCATTATATAGCGCCAATTGAGCCTCATTCCTAACCCCCAAAACGGGGCAGGTCCGACCCTGGCGCAAGCATGTAACATATTGTTTTTAAAATGTTTACGATTCAGCTAACCCGTTCTCGGCCGGAT
>JAZFQE010000235.1:0-3127 GCA_036444955.1 Gemmatimonadales bacterium | reverse complement strand
CTGGGTTCTCTGGTTCGCTCATAATTTGCTCCTTTATCAGTTACTTCTCTCTTGGATCTTTCACAACTTCAGGACACGCCGGAACATGCCTGCGACAGTCTAACGCCTTGCGATTGAGCCGCGGCGGCCGAACCCCCAACTTGTGCAAAAAGCGTTCAACGCCGTCGGCTCGAATCGCTGGTTAGACGGCGAGTGGACGCGATCACTTCACCTCACCCACGCCTCTGGAAGCCGGTAACAGGCCCAGGATCTCCCGAGCGAGAATTTCCCGGTCGGTTCCATCCCAATTGCTCGCTAGCACGATGCCAATTCCGTCGTCTGGCAACAGCAAAATGTAGCTGCGGAAACCCGTGTCCCTGCCGCCATGGAAGACTGTCCGGTGTCCAGAGTGCTCACCGAGGTGCCAGCTTAGGCCAACCTGGACGCCGTCCGTGGATGTTTCGGTCGTAGGTGTCCAGAGTAAGTCGTAGCTCTCGGCATGCAGGATCCGGCGCCCGTCGAGCTCACCTCGATTCAGGTTGACGAGCATCCAACGGGCCATCTCGGCGACGCTGGAGTTTAGGGTCGAACTCGGGGCATGGCGTCGGTTATACGGGTATACGTCGCTCACCTGGGGGGGGTCACCAACGTGACCGGTGGTCCGGAGCGCCTCGTCGATTTCAGGGTGGATGAATGAACTGTTGTCCATTCCGAGCGGCTCAAGGATGTTCGTCTGTACGTAAGCTTCGAAGCTTTTTCCGGACGCTTTAGCGATGACATCTCCGAGCGCGTCAAATGCCATATTGCTGTACCGCCAGCCTCTGCCTGGAGCCCACAAGAGTCGCTCTGAGGCCATGGCACGGACGTATCGCTCCGCTGCACCTTCATCAAACTGGGGATTGTCCCACTCGTAGTCCTCAACGTCTGGCATTCCCGACGTGTGATTGAGCATTTGCCGAATGGTGATGTCCCGGAACCGTTCGTCCGAGAGGCTGAAGTAGGGAAGAGATTTTGTCACCGGGTCATCCAGATCTAATTTCCCCTGCTCGACTAGCTGCATGATCGCGGTGGCGACGAAAGGCTTCGAGACGGACGCAAAGTGGAAGATGTGTTCGGGAGTCAGTCGTTCGTCTTTCCCGAGGTGCCGGACGCCGAACGCACCCAGGTACACTACCTCTCCGTCGCGTACAACAGCCACGGTCAGTCCGGGTATCCCGTGCGTCCGGACCTGCTCGGCAAGATAAGTGTCGATGCGCCGGTCAAGCTCTTGTGCATCAGCGGTAGGGGCTGCGCCCAGGATCACCAGCAGCAACAGGACTTCCAGCCGAATGATTCGTCGGGTCATGGCTTCCTTTTTATTGATGTCGCGTCTTCAAGCAAGGCGGCCTAACGTGCCGCTGAGCTGCGGTCGGAGAAGTCCGGCCGTCAGCTCCAGTGGTGTGTTATGAGGTATCCTTCGACATCGCAACCTTCTTTCTAGCGAATCGCCAACGGACGACCTGGCGAACCCGTCGCGCCCTTTAGACGAAGCGGTGTAAATACAAACATGAACTCGTACACGCCATCGGCGGCCAGTCTCGCTAAATTCATAAACTCCAGGTTCGGGATTCCGTTTTTCAGTGTCAACTCATGATGTACTGCCGCGGAGGGATCATCCGTGGCTGCGTCAGAACCAACCATTGATACTTTCCGATCGATAAGCCATTCCGCGACCTCCTGGCCGATGCCGGGTCTGTGCGGCCAATTGGCATTGAAGCGTTCCGAGTCAGCCCACAATCTCCACCAACCATAGTGGAAGAACAGCGCATCACCAGGTTTGATGCCACCTTCCGTTAGCCCCTGTCTCGCAAGAACTCCACGGACATCGGACAAAGTGACCTCGTAATCATTAGGCAAAATCTCCACTCCCTTGTACCCTGCCACATCAATGAGGATACCTCGAGTGATATAAGGCTTCATCTTTTCGATGCCGAGTTGGCGCAAGCCATACCGAGACTGCATCTCATCAAGAGTCACACCGTTGTAAAAGACATCAACTTCGGAGCCATCTTCCATCCGCATCTGCTTTCCGACGTGACCGAGCCCGTCCAACTGGGTTCCGACTTGTCCAATCTCGGCACAGAGATATTCATCGTTGAACAACAATTCGTTGTTTCCAGACGCACTACCTGATGCAAGGAACATGGCGAAAGATCGCTCTCCAAGCAGAGGCATTCCGCGCTCATAAACATGGCCCAGCTCGTAGACTGTGCCGGTTCTCACGAGTGAGATGGCTTCGAGGATCTTCTCCGGCGTGATCCAGTTCGAAGCGCCCGCTTGATCCTCAGGCCCCCAGATTGGATGCGGCCACCAGGGCCCTTTGTCTCTGTTTTGCCCCGCAACAGGTAGCGCCGAGAGGATAATCACACAAATGCAACCGGAGAGGACTCTGAGAATTGCTTTTGAAAACTTCATCACTGAACCTCCACTAGCCTGATTTCAACTAATGAGGATCCATCAAGCTTCGTTGCTCCTGACCTCATAACAATGAATATGCTGATCAGCATATTGTTCTGGTTGTCCGTATAAGACGCAAGGAGAAATTGGCGAGAGATACTCCGCAATTAGTTTTACTGCCAATAGGTTCCACTGAACATGCGGCTCCAGTCGGAACGTTTACACTGATCCGCATTACCGATCCAGTTCACTTGGCCGTATAGTCGGCTTATCGTCCGGTTGCTCGACCGATGTCAGGTAAGGGCGTTAACCGTCCAAGTGGGCGATAGGGCGACAAGATTGTCTTCTCTATGACTGAGCTAACGGCTTAGCGATGAGCCGCGCGTGTTTTGCGTCGGCTCCATCGCTTTGTTAGCCTGCGCGCGTTCAGATCCGCGTCGGTCACCGGGAGAAGACTGTTCCGTGAGGAACTGCCGTCCCCGCAAAGCCGTGCGGCCACATTTTTCCTGTCAAGTTGATGCCAGCACGTGTGCTGTCCACATCCCGAAACTGTTCGTCGACCCAAAGCTTGCCACTGGCGGGATCGAAGTTAATGAGAAACAGTCGATTCCCTTTGCTATATCCACCCGAATTCAGCACAACCCGCCGGCCGGTCGGATCGATCGAGATCCAATGCGGCCGCTCGTCGTCGCCGACTGTGACTCTCGACACC
>JAZFQE010000234.1:0-3976 GCA_036444955.1 Gemmatimonadales bacterium | reverse complement strand
GGTGCAGCCTATAAGGGAAGTCTATGAAGCGGGCTAGGTCTCCTCGGGACCTTACAGCCCTGACCGTGACTCGTTCGCTCAGATGATCCCGACCTCCTTGCCTAGCTTGGCAAAAGTTTCGAGAGCGAAGTCGATTTGGTCGGAGGTATGAGACGCCATTAGGCTAGTGCGCAGGCGACACTCCGCAGGCGGTACTGCTGGCGGCACTACTGGGTTAGTGAAGATTCCCGAATCGAACACCCGCCGCCAGAACTTGAATGTGTCCCAGAGTTGTCCAATCACAACCGGAACGATTGGTGTCTCACTCTCGCCGATATCGTAGCCCATCGCCTTGAATCCCTCCTGCAACCTTCTGGTGTTGTGCCAGAGGGTTTCCCTCCGTTCTGGTTCAGATTCTATGACGTCGAGTGCCGCAAGCACACCCGCAGTGTTTGCCGGAGGCAGCGCTGCCGAGAACATTAGGGGTCGGCTGATGTGTTTGAGGTAGTCGATTACATCTTCGGATCCGGCTATATACCCGCCGATCGAGCCGAACGACTTAGAGAACGTGCCGACTATTACGTCTACTTCATCTGTGAGATCGAAGTGCGCGGCCGTTCCCTCACCCCTTGGTCCTAGCACACCCACGGCGTGGGCGTCGTCAACGGCGAGTGCTGCACCGTAGCGCCGAGCTAGGTCAACGAGAGTGGGCAAGTCGACGATATTTCCCTCCATCGAGAACACCCCGTCGACAACGATCAGCCGGCCTCTTCCTGAGTGTTTCTGGAGCAGTGATTCTAGCTGGTTCATGTCTCCATGCCTAAAACGTTCGGTCGTGCCGTAAGACATCTTGGCGCCGTCGACAATGGATGCGTGATCGAGCTTGTCTATGAGCACTACGTCGTTCCTTCCGACGAGTGCAGAGATGAGACCTAGATTGGCTTGGTATCCCGTGCTGAATACCAGGGCGGATTCTTTGCCGAGGAAGCGGGCGAGTCGCTCCTCGAGCTGACCATGTAGATCGAGTGTACCATTCAGGAACCGACTACCGGTGCAACCGGAGCCGTATCTCTCGAGCGCGTTCCGGGCCGCTTCCAGGACTTTCGGATGATGCGTGAGGCCGAGGTAGTTGTTAGACCCCATCATAATGATGTCCCGGCCTTCGATAGTGACTATGGTATCGTTTGACTTCGAGATCGGCTTGAAGTACGGATATAAGCCGGAAGCCTTGATTTCGTCGGCCTGAGTGAAGCTGCTGACCTTTTCAAAAAGAGAGATCTGTTGCAGCGTTTCAGTATTCACGGTGCCTCGCCGAGAAGAGTTTGAGCCTAGACGTCCAGATTCCGGGATTAGCCTTGCCTAGGCACACGATTTTACACCCCAAGTATCTATCACACAAGCCCTTGGTCTGCTTCAGGCGACCGCTGCTGGGCCTCTCGCTGGTGAGTTTTCCGCTCGCCGCCGCCCGTGCTCAGGATGCCGGCCCGGCGATCCGGCCGGGAGATGTCGTAGCGGGAGCTGCAGCCGGGGCAGTTTATGTCATTCCCACCTTGTTCGGCATAAACGAGGGGCCGGCCGACTGCGGGCCGTGCCCCAGGGACGGCGTGCCGTTCTTCGATCGATGGGCGATTGGGACGGGGTCAGCGGGAGCAAGAACGCTGAGCACCGTAGCACTCTTTGCTCTGGCGGGCGCGACCTGGTGGGATATCGAGCGAAACTCAGGCATGGGGGAAGAGCTCGTAGCCTCGCTCGAAGCTGTCGCATGGGCGGCGGCTGCAACTGAGCTACTGAAGGCCGTTGCGGACCGAAACCGCCCGGTGCTCTACACGGAGGGGGCACCCGGCGAGATCGCGCGGCTCACGAACCAGCGGTCACTACCCTCGGGACACGTCTCGTCCGCGTTCGCCCTGGCCACTAGCTACATTCTCACCCGCGGCCGCCTGTACGGAGAGCCGGCCCTGACCGGTCGCAACTTGGCGGCTGTGGCCACCGCTACCCTGGTAGGAATACTTCGGGTTGTGGGAGGGCGACACTTTCCCAGCGACGTGGTAGCCGGGGCCGCGCTGGGCGCCGCCAGTGCTATGATCGTGCACAAAATCAAATTCTAGGAGAATTCGGATGAGTGTGGGTGGGTTGCCTCGAGCCATGGGGCTTCGCGATGTGGTTCTGTTCAATATCGCCGCGATTGTTGGGCTGCGTTGGATTACAACGGCGGGAAAGATCGGGCCCTTTGCCTTGGTGCTTTGGCTTGTGGCGATGGTGGCGTTTTTCATACCTTCAGCGCTCGCCGTAGCTGATCTCTCGGAGAACGATCCCGGTGAGGGGGGTCTCTACCGCTGGGTGAACTCCGCGTTCGGTGAGACGCACGGCTTCTTGGCTGGCTGGGGGTACTGGGTCAACAACCTCGTCTACTATCCCTCGCTGTTAGTGACGACGGCGGCCATAGGCGCTTACGCCCTTGGGCCGGAAAACGTCGGACTGGCGGACAACCAGCTCTTCGTCGCGGTTTTTTCTCTAGTAGTCCTGTGGCTCGCACTCGGATTGAACATTCTCGGATTGGATGTCGGTAAATGGGTGCAGAACTTGGGCGCCATAGGCACGTGGATCCCAGCCGTAGTGCTGATCGTCCTTGGCGCGTGGGTCCTCCTGAAGTTTGGTTCCGCGACGCCCTTGGAGCCGTCGCAGTGGGTGCCGCCCGACTTTGACTACTCCCTGTTGGCTTTCTTCGCCACGATGACGTTTGGATTCGCCGGTCTGGAGCTGATACCCGTGCTCGGTGGGGAGATTCGCGATGCTGCACGCACGATTCGCCGCGGCATTCTGATCTCGGGTGCCCTGATCGTGTTCGTCTACATCATTGGAACGGTTGCAATCCTGGCGGCACTGCCGCCCGAAACCGTCGACATCACCAACGGAGTTCCCCAGGCGACGGCAGCTATGGAGCTTCGGCTCGGCTTGACTGGGATCACCTATATCGTGGCTGTGATGCTCGTCATAGGAAACCTGGGTGGTGTGGGTGCATGGTTGGCTGGTACGGCGAGGATACCCTTTGTGGCGGGGCTCGATCGCAAGCTTCCTCCGGCGTTCGGTAGGGTGCATCCGAAGTGGAAGTCTCCGTATGTAGCTCTGCTGGTGCAGGGAGGGGTTGCGACGCTGTTTGTGTTGACCGGGTTACTGGGGAGCACCGTAGAGACTGCCTATCTGATATTGCTGGACATGACAATTATCCTCTACTTTATCCCCTACCTTTACGTGTTTGCCGCGTACCTGGTGCTGCTGGGAAGCAGGAGTGGCTCGCAGGCTCCGCGCAAAGCCATGGCCTGTATGGGGTTCTTGTCTGTCCTGCTGTCAATATTCCTCGCTGCGGTGCCGACGGAACAATCGGGCAGTTTGTGGCTATTTGAATTCAAGTTGTGGGGAGGTGTGGCAGCCTTCATGGGTGTCGGTTTTTGGTTCGCTCGGCGTAAGAGCCATGCGTCGGTGGCCTGAAACCTTCAATAAAGACCAGGCATTAGTCAGAACGGACATGAGCACAGGTACTGATAATCTTATGTATATGCAGGGCGTGAAGCGCTTTTCTGTCTCGCTCTTTTTCGTTGTCGCCGGCGTTCCTATCCTGGTGCCTTCCTCTGCCCTCTCCGCTCAGAGCGACGTGGAAATCTTGGGCAGACGCTTTGGCGCTACTCCTCCACCTGAATACTACGAGTTGGTGAGGAGCAAACCTAACGCGTTTCAATTTGCTCCAAGCGGTTGGACACGGCGTGCCCGTGCTGTTTCCGCAGAGAGGAATCGACTGAGGTCAATGAGGGACGGACGGATGTTGGCAATGGAAATGGTGAATCCTGCGGTGGCCGTCTCGGGCGACCTCAATGTCCCGGTGTTGCTGGTGATGTATGCCAATACTGATGCGACGGTTCTCAACTCGTTTGCATCGCCGAGCACTATGCAGAGCCGGCTCTTTGAGACTGCGCCGGCTCCCCCGTACTCGATACACACG
>JAZFQE010000233.1:0-3246 GCA_036444955.1 Gemmatimonadales bacterium | reverse complement strand
CAGCAAAACGTCTCTCCGCAACGGTGTCGTATATAGGCCCTCCTACGAACACGAGGTGAACGTCGGCAAAGTCGTCCTGCAACCGCTCGAATGCGTCGATCACGTCTTGGTGACCCTTCCACTCTGCGAAAATCGCCGGCATCCCTATCAGCTTGTGATCTGTCGGAATTCCCAGCCTGTCATGGATCCATCCGGTGGGATTGCGGGGACAGAACCGTTCTAGGTCGATTCCGTTGTGGACTACCCTAACTGAATCAATGGTCCAAGTCCTCCCGACATCGTGGCTATTCGCGATGAGTCTCGCCGGAAACTGCCGAGCCAGAAATTTCCAGACCGGTCCGGTTACTGTGGGTGGGAACTCTCGGAGGTGCCAAACCGACGGACGCTTGCGAGCCCAGATCGTTGCGAGATGCGTCTTGAAGGAGTTCGAGTAGAGAACCGTGTGGGGTTGAGCTATCCGTGCAATGGCACGTCCGGCGCGTCGGAAGTGGGGCAGGGAAATGGCCGCGGCAACCGGGGATAACTTCCCCTCCTGCTGTGATAGTGGCAACAGCGGTACGAATTCCGGGATCGTATCCGTCGGCACATCTGCATCTCTCAACAGCTCGGTCAGGGGACCTTCCTCGGGGACCAGCACATGGAGATCTATGGCCAGATCCTTCGCCCTCACGGCGAACTCGGCCAGACTGCGCTCGGATCCGCCGAGCGACGACGAGATACTGAGCGCTAAGACGGGTTGAAGAACTTTCTCCACCAGACCTCGAGCACGAATAGGCTCCACAAAGCCAAACCTCGCCCGCCTTTCGACCGGTGGGTATTGAGGAGATCCCGGACTCCCGTAAGTGATAGAAACTCGGTTGCAAATGATCTGTTTTCAGACACAAGCGCTTCCAACCGATCGCCAAGACTACCGAGGAACCATTGATCCAGGGGCGGTTTAAAGGGTGCCTTACGCCGCCGGACCGTTTGGAAGGGTATTTCTGCCTCGAACGCTTTTCGTAATAATTTCTTGCCCAGCCAAGCCGTTCTGATGTCCTCTGGCAACTTCGAGACAAATTCCACGAGTTGATGGTCAAGGAAGGGCACGCGAGCCTCGAGACTCGTTGCCATCGACATCTTGTCTACCTTGAGGAGAACGTCGTCAACGAGCCAGCGCCGCATGTCCTCTCGCCACGGCGCAATGTCAGAGCCGCACCCGTAGGCGGTAGGCCAGGCGGCCCCGATCCCGGGACATATGTCCCTCAGCTCATTCGGAGTTAGCCCTGACATCCAGATGGAGTTACGCAGCAATCGGTCGGACTGGGCGCTTGCCAGCCTGCGGGCCACATGCCCGACCGCGCCGGGCAGTGGCGAAGCGAGCATGAGCAGAGGCTGCCACACTACTTGCGGGACTCGATAAAGACGGTCGGCAACGGCAGACAGTCGGTAACGTGGATAGCCACCGAAGAGCTCGTCTGCTCCCTCGCCGGTGAGGGCAACGGTTACACTCTGTCGCGCGACTCGGGAGATCAGCAGTGTGGGGAGCGCGGCCGCATCCCCGAGGGGCTCGTCCAAGTGCCAGACCACGTCCTCGATTTCGTCAGTTGCTTCAAGAGTTACGAGCTCCTCAGTGTGATCTGTGCCGAGTTCTTGGGAAACGATGCGTGCATAGGGCCGCTCGTCGCTCGGGCCGCCGTCGAATCCGACCGTGAAGGTCTTAACTGGGGTCGACAAGAGATCTGCCATCTGGGTCACGACCACGGTTGAATCCAAGCCTCCAGAGAGAAGTGCGCCTACTGGCACATCGCTTACGAGCCGGTAACGAATTGCATCCTTCATCAATCTGTGAACTTCGCCGGCTGCCTCCTCGAGGGACGGTCGGAAACTAGGATCTGGATCGGGAGGGGACCAATACGTAGTCTCGGTTATGGTGCCGTCAGCGATATCCACTCTCGTGGCAGGCGGCACTCGTCTTATTCCGCGGAACAGGGTTTCTTCGCCTGTCACAAATCGATTTGCGACCTGTTCGGCTATTCGATCCGTATTTACTTCGGCGGAGACCTCCGGGTGTTGCAGCAGTGCCTTTATCTCCGATGCAAAAGCCAGTCTTCCCCCTCTCCCCCCACCTCCCCCAGTAAGCCGAACCCAATAAAGCGGCTTGATCCCTAACCTGTCTCTGGCGATATGCAGCCGCCGACTTGGCTCGTGCCACACGGCGAATGCAAACATTCCTGTGAGACGTCCAAGAAGATTCGCAATTCCCCATTCTTCGAGGCCGTGAACTATCACCTCGGTATCGGAATGGCTTGCGAAGCGGTGGCCCGATTCTATTAGGTGGGCTCGCAGTTCGGGGTAGTTGTAGATCTCTCCGTTAAGGATCGCCGTGACGCTGCCGTCTTCACTCGATATCGGTTGGTGCCCGCCCGCAACATCGATTATCGCAAGCCGTCTGACTCCGAGGCATACATCTCCAGACTCAAACACGCCGACATCGTCAGGCCCCCTATGACGGATCACCTCCAGCATGGGATCTACGATGTTTTTCCCTCCCGCCCGATACAGCACTACGATGCCGCACATCTACGCGAGCATCTTTCGGTAGACATCTGCGGTGCTTCTTGCAGCCCTGCTCCAAGTGAATTGATGGGCTCGCTCCACACCTTGTCTTGCTTTCTGGGTACGATGGGCTGAGTCAGACGCGATTCGGTGGAGCTCGGCACGGTAAGGCTCGCTGTCATTGCTCCGTACAATGACCCCAGCGTCTCCCTGAACTTCGCTCAGTCCTCCAGCGCCAGACGATACGACGGGCAAACCCGACGCCATCGCTTCGAGTACCGGCAAGCCGAACCCTTCATATTGCGAGGGAAAACAGAACACATCGCTCGCTTTGTATGCGCTCCGAAGGACTTTTTCCTCAACCTGTCCAAGAAACACTGAATGCTCGTCGAGGCCGAGCGAATTCGCCGTCTTTATTTGGTCTTTGGTGAGTGTTGCTCCTGCCTGAAGTAGCCAGGCGTCAAGACCATCTCTCCGCAAACCTCGCACGGTTGCGAAGACAGTAGGGAGATTCTTGCGCTCGATCCCGCTTCCGACGTGCAGAACGACAAACGCGTCATGGGGGATGCTCCACCTATCACGGCTTTCCAGCTTTGCGGTTGGATCTTCATGAAAAAATATGTCATCTACGCCGTGCGGTATGACGTAGATGTTCTTGTCATCTCCGAGCCATTCAGCAAGCTCCCTTTTCACGTATTCGGTGAACACAAT
>JAZFQE010000232.1:0-2601 GCA_036444955.1 Gemmatimonadales bacterium | reverse complement strand
TGTGGCCTTCTGGCGATTTCGCTTGCAGGCGCTCCGTGGTGGGGTGCCCTCAGTGACAGCAGATGAGCGGCACCTGCATTCCTACAATGCCCGCGTGTTGGCGGGCTTGTTGACCTCAGAAGGATTATGTCCTGTGATGATGACTGGGCTACGGAATCGATTTGAGTGGTTGGGTTGGCTGTCATATACACTGTTCTGCGACACTTTGTTAGTTGAGGCGGAACGATCTGCATAACCGAACCAGATGACCTAACCGGTCTCGCCACGCTAAACGGGAGCCGGGGTCGGAGTGCTCATGGTTCGCTACCTTGGTGTGGGGCCGCATGACTACCTTGGCGAGTGCTCCTGTGATCGTGGGAAGCGTCTAGTCATCTGACATCTTAGAGGTCGTCATATCTGAACGCGTCGAGCATAGCTCCAACCTGTTCGTGCTACTTGAGGGGTGCCCGTGGAAGAGCTGCAGGGGAATCAGATAGGGAACCGGTTGAGCAGACAAGTCGGGGGGCCTACAGACCTCGCGACGCGGTTGAGGCCGATCCCGGGGCTGGATGAGGAGGTGCATCACGACAAGGTGCCTTGCTCCCCTACATTCACGTGGCGGAGGAACCACCGTGCACGGGGAGTAATCTCTGCGTTGAAAGCCTGTTTAGCCACGAAAGAGATTGCGAGTTGATCTCATGGGTGATCTGAGTGCAAACCGCCTTCGTCTCAGCCATCTACTGATTCTTGCCCTCGTGATCCGAGTCGCGCTGTTCTTTGGAGGAGTCCGTGGATCTGATGCGTACGCTTATGCTCAGTACGCGTACAACATCGCCGAGGGCCGGTATGACGTGAGGACGGCCGACACTCAGGCGTATTACGGCTTCCGGTACGTCGTGTTGCTGCCCACGGCTGCGGCCTATGCTCTGTTCGGTGCCAACGACTGGTCGTCTGCGCTGTTCCCGCTGTTGGCCTCCCTGGCGACGCTGGTGCTTGTGGTGCGCCTTGGAATCGCCTGGCTCGACCGGGAGACCGCTCTTCTGGCTGGTCTGCTGCACGCGTTCTTCCCGCTCGATGTGATCAATGCGACGTTGCTGGGGCCTTCTAGTTTCATCCCGGTCCTGTCCGCGGGAGCGATGCTGGCCTTCTGGCAGGCCGGTCGGGCGACGTCCGCGGGCTCGACGCGCGCGATGCTGTATCTCACCAGCGGGATCTGCATTGGGATGGCCAGTCAGGCGCGGGCAGTAGGCTTGCTCCTGCTGGGGACGATCGTGTTCATGACCTTCGGCGTCAGCGGTTGGAGAGCACGGCTGACGGCTCTCGGCCTGGTCGGTGCGGGATGCGTGCTCCCACTGGCTCTCGAATCTGTCTACTACTGGTACGCAACCGGTGACCCTCTCTATCGGATGACGGCCATGCAGAGCGTCAACGAAGCGGTTTCCGGCGGGTTTGGCCCCGAGTACGACGTGTCGTGGGCGTATTACCCGCGGGCGATGCTCGGCTTGGATCTGGGTGGTTTCGCATGGTTCGGCTTCTTCGGGTATCTCGCCGTTGGAGCGGTCGGGTTGGCCCTCGCCAGAAAAGAATTGCGCCGAGTCTTACCGTTGCTGCTCTGGGCCGTGCCTGTGTTTGCTTACCTGGAGTTTGGGAGCATGTCGCTCACCCGGTACCTGCCGATCTGGAAGGCGTACACCTATCTCTCACTGATCTCGGTGCCGATGGTCTTGCTGGGTAGCTATGGGCTGACGACACTTTGCACATCTGCGAGGTCAGTTGGAACTCGCGTCGTTTTTCAGCGTATAGGCCTGGCGGTCTTGCTGGCGGGCCTGGCGGTCACCTCCCTATATGGATCGTACCGGGTGCGTCAAAATATCCAGGATGATGCCAGGCCTTACCAGATCGTGGCAAATGCTGTCCAGGCTCATCCACAACGAATCATCTACGTGCCTCATGAGAGATGGGCGCTCTTTCTGAATTATTACTTGGGATATCAGACAGGGTACCGATTCTTTCAACACCCTCGGGGAGTCGGCTCCGGGCGCTTCCGTGATCTCTGGGAGGAGGCTGACCCGAGAGAGCTGCCGATGGCCTACGTGGTGTTGCACGATCGGTATCTGTACTTTGACACGAGCGTGAGATCGGTCGGTCGTGACGAACGGCTGCCAAACTATGTCTTCAACCCACCGGCGTCATGGCGGACTGTGGTGCAAGAACGCGCCGAGCCCGCCTACAACTCGTTCGTGCTGTTTGAGACGGACGGACAGAGGTGAACAAAAGGGGAACGCAATGCCGCACCGGTTGAGCAGGAGAGTCTTTCGGCGAGCGCTGAAGAACTATTCTCCATCGCGTTACGAAGCGTTCGACAAGACGGATGCTCGATTTGTGAGGCCAATGCATCATGCGCTCAAAAGCCGGGAACGGCTGTACGTGGCGCTTCGGAGTGGGCTAAGCTGCTTGCCCGCTGGCGAGTGCACAGTCATTGATTTCGGTCCCTCTCCCGGGAGCTTGCTTCGATTACTCCGGACTCTCCACCCGTCTAAGGATCTGCTGGTGAGGCAAACCGGCTTTGAGGTCGCACAGCGCCGGTTTTTCCTTGGCGAGGACACGCGGGACTGCGTGCAG
>JAZFQE010000231.1:0-19976 GCA_036444955.1 Gemmatimonadales bacterium | reverse complement strand
TCCGGAAAAGACGTGTTCATCCGTTCGGAGCGAGACGACCCCATCCGACGATCTCCAAAAGGCCTGCCTGAGAGGAACGCTTGCCCGACCCTGCGTGGTCACTCTGGTCCCGCGGGGCAGCACCACCGGATGGTCGGGAAATATTGGCTCGTCGGGACGCTCGAGGTAGCGCGGATATCGGGCAATCAACGAAAGCTCCGAGACGAAGATCGGAAATGAGACTCTGAGGTGCAGCGTATCCGAGGAGGTTCTTCCGGACGTTGCTCTGAGGAATCGGTCACTAACCAGCGGCCCAACTGTTAGATCCGCGCGGCCAAGGCTATCCAGATCTACGCGCTCGCTGCTCCAAGCTTCCCCGGGAGCTCGCGACCACAGAATGATTGAGCGCCTGGGACCAGCTTCGATCGAGACGATAACATCATCTCCGCGCCTCACCTCTTCGTGATCGGCAGCAATCAGGATAGGAACGTCGGTACCGCTTAGCGCGTTCCAGGGCAGCCAAAAGCTCGCTGCTCCACGGCTCGCTGGACCGGATCCCATGAAGACAGCAACTCCGACTGCCGCGATAACTCCGTTTCGTCTGAGTGAGCGTTTGGCCGCTGACTCGATTGGCTGGAGATTCACGCTGCCATATTCATGCAGCCACTCTGAAGCCCGCGCGTCGGCCACGCGAATCAAGCTGGGACTCTCGCTTCCGGCGTAGTCGCCAACCAGGCCGCGCAAAAAACCACGGCGCAGCCCTCCCTGGAGCTCGATTCTGTGAGCGAAGAAGGACCGTGTCAGGAGGCGAGGCCTGGTCGACCAGTGGAAGCCCCAAACCAACGCGACCCCCACCAAACCCCAGGTGAGGAAAAGAAAAGCGGGGAGCGCGCGGTATATGTTCAACCTTGCAAACAAGAGTCCCAGCGCCAACGCGGACAGTACGGCACCCGTTGTCAGCAAGAGGCTTGCGTTTGTTTCCCGCCGCACAAACCGATTGCGGCGCTCGTCGAGCCATCTTCCAGTTTGAGTCACTGTGGTGACGTTAACGCGTACACGAAGAGGTTGACGCCCATCCTGAGCGCGGCCTGCCGCAGTGCTTCGGGATCGTCGTGCACATCGGGGTCCTCCCAGCCATCCCCCAGATCGGACTGATAAGAATAGAAAACAGCAAGCCGCCCAGTGAGGAATATGCCGAATCCCTGGGCCGGTTCACCGTCGTGTTCGTGGATTTTGGGAAGGCCTTGCGGAAAATCGAACACGATACTGTAGATCGGATGATCGAGCGGTACCTCGACCAACGGATGGTCCGGGAAGACGCGCGCGATCTCCCTTCTAAATGATACATCCATCCCGTAGTTGTCGTCCGCATGGAGAAATCCGCCGTTCTCGAGATACCGGCGGAGGATCAGCACTTCTGCATCAGAAAAGGCAACGTTTCCATGCCCGGTCATATATAGATACGGCACATCCCATAATTCGGGACTGGCCAACTCAACGACAACCTCGCGATCAGTCATGTTCAAGGCGGTGTGAGTGCGGATCGCGGACAGGAGATTCGGCAGGCTCGAAGGATTCGCATACCAATCTCCGCCGCCAGCATAGTGAAGTCTTCCGATCGTCATGGACGCGGTGTCGGAAGCAGCGACCGAGATCACTGCGAGCAGCGGGACAAGCGAGAATTTTCTCACAGTGACGAGACCAACCGGTAGACCTCGTTACGCGCGAGGGAGAGCGACTCGGTCAATTTCGCCACAACATCCTTTCGACTCAAACCGTCGGCCAGGAGTTCGCGTGCCGCCTGCAAAACCTTGTCGCGGTCGATTTCACGCTCCCGGGGACTCCTTCCCTCGACCAGCAAGGTGATCTCCCCTCGGGGAGTCTTACTGGCGTAATAAACCGTCAATTCAGCGGGAGTTCCTACCTTGAACTCCTCGAACACCTTGGTGATCTCGCGGGCGACACCGACCCTTTGGCCTTCACCGCATAGGTCCACCAGCTCCTTCAAGGTTGCGACCAATCTGCCCGGAGCTTCAAAGAAAACAGTAGTGAAGGGAGACTCGGTCGCCCCGGCAAGCAGTGCTCGCCGTTCCTTGCCCTTGCGCGGAAGAAAACCCAGGAAGGTGTACCGGTCCGCAGGGAACCCCGAGACGCTGAGCGCTGCCGTCACAGCGGATGGTCCCGGAATCGGGACAACGTCGATCCCGAGTTTGCGCGCTTCCACAACCAGAACGGCGCCGGGATCGCTAACCGACGGCGTACCCGCATCGGTAACGAGGGCGACATCCGTACCGGACGCCAGAATACGGCCCAACTCAATCAACCTGGACTTCGGGGAATTGGCGTGGAAACTCTTCAGTTTCGCGCGCGCCCCCACATGACTCAGCAGCTTTCTCGCTCTGCGGGTGTCCTCGGCGGCTATTAAGTCAACGTGCTGCAGAATCTCGCGTGCCCGCTGCGACAGATCGCCCAGATTACCGATGGGTGTAGCCACCACGTAAAGTGTACCGCTCACTTGGTTTCCACTCCTCAACTGTGAATTTACACGCTCGAGGAGCAACGGAAGGGTCAGCGGCGTTTGCGCAAGAGAAAAAGGTGCGCGCCGCGTCGCGACTCACACCCTTTCGGCCGATCCAGCGTCGCTCAGCGCTCTAGGCTAACTGCTGTTCGATCTTTTCCACTAACAGCGGCTTAGCAACCGCTCCTACAACGGTATCAACGTGCTCTCCATCCTTGAAAATTAGGACGCTCGGGATCGATCGGACGTTGAACTTGGCCGCTGTCTGCTGGTTCGCGTCCACATCTAGCTTAGCGACCTTGACGCGACCTTCATATTCCTGTGCCAACTGTTCTACAATCGGCGCGATGATCTGGCACGGACCGCACCAACTCGCCCAAAAATCGACTATCGCCACACCCTGATGTTGCTCAATCTCGTCAGCGAAGACTTCATCAGAGACCGGCACTGTGCTTGTCACTCCCATGTTTCTCTCCTGACTGTTAACTTGCGCCGCGGACACCGCCCATTTTAGGAGGATCAGTGGCTAGTAACCAACCAACGATCGCCCATATCGGCGTTGCTGTTCCTGACATTGCTGCGGCACTTCCCTTCTACCGCGACATCCTTGGCCTCGAACCCGACGAGCCGGAGGTGGCGGACGGCGCCAACATCGTGTCCCTTCATTGTGGGGACGTGGACATTGAATTGCTTAGTCCACAAACACCCGAGAGCCCTGTCGCGCGATTCATCAACAAGCGTGGCCCCGGGATACATCATATCTGCATCCGCGTGCCCGATATCGAGAAAGCACTGGCCAGGTGCCTCGAGCAAGGCTACCAATTGGTCGACGAACTACCGAGGACCGGAGCTGGGGGCCGCAAGATCGCGTTCATCCACCCCAAATCAACCGCGGGAATCCTCCTTGAACTCACTGAGTGATATAACAGAGATTGCTAACCCGAGGTTCCGGCGGCGCACGGAACCGCAGGGTTTCCCGCGGCAGCGAGATCGATGCTCTGGATCAACCAGCCTTCGCCCACGTCGACCAGCGTAAACGGTATCAGCAGAGAGCATCCGGACCGAATCATCCTAACCTGAAAGATCCGGTGTCGCTCGTCCACAAGCAGCCCCGAACCGAGCTCACCGACAATCAAGTAGCTGTCGTGACGCAAATACTGGCGAATAACGGACAATCGCTTGTGCAACTCCACCGCATCCATAGAGCGAATTGCCGCCCCACTTTCGGTTCCCCAGAGCCCTCCCATCTGGACCAAGTTGTTGGCGCCCACGGCACTCATGAAACCCTGGATCGTCGCCGCTGGTGTCACGGGCGCCAGTGGCGCGGTGCGCCCTCCACCGCAAGCTGCCCCAATACCACACGTCAGGGCGAGAATGGTCTTAAAACCTCGTATAGATTCCACCACGACCTTTTGAAGTTAGGCAAGTCGAACCTAAATTGATGCGTTTCCGAGAGCAAGGCACTTATGCGCTTCTACGTAAACGTCGATCACGTCGCTACAGTAAGGCAGGCCAGAAGAGCCGACGAACCCAATCCGGTTGAGATGGCCGTGGAATGCGAAAAGGCCGGTGCGGACGGCATAACTATCCATCTGCGTGAAGATCGCAGGCATATACAGGACGACGATGTCCTCAGGATGTCCGAGGCAGTCAGCTACCTCAATCTCGAGCTTGCGACCTCGCCGGACGTTCTCGGGCTCGCCCTCGAGCTCAGACCTCAGCAGGCAACCATAGTGCCTGAAAAGCGAGAGGAAGTGACCACTGAGGGTGGTCTCGACCTTTCACCGCTAGCGGAGGGAAGGGACAGACTGCGAGAGGCGGTCGGAGAACTAGCGAAGGCAGGAAGTCGGGTGAGCCTATTCATCGATCCGGATGAGGACAGCATTCGTCGTTCGAAAGAGCTTGGTGCACCGGCAATCGAGCTGCACACCGGCGACTACGCCAACCATTATCAGGAATCCTCCGAGCCGCTGGAGCGACTGGCGCGCGCGGCCGAATTTGCCAGAGAACTCGGCTTGGCAGTTCACGCCGGCCACGGCCTGACCTATCGCAACGTCTCGCTCGTAGCTGCGATACCGGAAATCGAGGAGCTCAACATCGGCCACAGTATCGTCGCTCGGAGCATAGCGGTGGGTATGCAAGCCGCGGTGCGGGAGATGAGGCAGCTAATCAATGCCGCTCGTTGACCTAAGAGTCACTGTGTATCTTTAAGTTTGGCCAGTAACCTTGGCAAAGAGGCTTCGGTGGAAGGACAAAGACAGCAGTGAACCAAAAGATGGGGATGACCGAATTCTTCGGTATGGAAGCATCGGAATATCTCCAGCACCTCGATGCCCTTGTGTCGTCACCGCGGCGCCCCGATACACAGGAGCTGGTTCGATGGACCCGTGCCCTGCGCGGTTCCGCGTTGATGGCTAACCAGGAAAAAATTGCCGCTGCGGCCTCGGCCTTCGAGATCTTCTGCGGAGCTATTCATGCCACCCGAGTGCAGTGGGACGAGGCGAGCAGGCAGCTGGCCATACGCGCCACGGACGACCTCAACGTGTTGGTGCGCGCCGTCGCCAATTGGGGAGCACAAGAAGACTCCCTGGCTGCGAAGATCGAAGGTGAGCTCAATGCCGCCGCGGGCCATCGTCCTGCGGCGCGGCAGGCATCGGCCGGACTGGATACGGGCGCGCGCGCGTTTATTGGGCGTGAGGGAGCGGCGGTCGCAGGCGCTCTCAATCGGGCCGCTACATCGCTGGCCACTAATCCCGACGACGAAAAGCCCTTGGAAGCAATCATAAAAATCATGCAACCGCTGCTGGGGATCGCCAGTCTGCGTGAGGCCCCGCCTATCCCAGAACTCCTCGACGCAATCGACAGGGTGATCTCCGAATACGCTCGGCGCTCGCAACGGATCACCAATATCTGGGAAATTTTCGAAGCAGCTGCCCTTGCGCTAGCGCGCGCGGCGCGCGAGGTGGCGGCAACTGGAAAACCCGACCCGGAATCCCAAGAAGCGCTCCGATTTGCTAATCTCCTAGGTGGCGCTCTCGGATCCCGCGCGAGCGCCGTGGCTGTGGCTATAGAAGATCTCTACTTCGACGATGCTGGTCCCCACGTCGTGCGGCGGGGAAAGAGAGCCGAAGCGGTTCAGCTAAGCACTGTGGACCTGGTAGCAGACGGAGAGTACCTAGCTCAAGCGGCAGACCAGATTGATACAGCTGAATCCGTCATCCAGAGGGAGTTGCGGGGACAGGCCATCCAGTCGAAGCTGCTCGACTTCGCGCGGGCACGAGGGTCGGAACTGGCTACCGCGTTCGCAACGTTCGCCGGTGCTGCTGAAGGCGCGCTTGGCATGGGAGCGGCCACACAATCTGCATCGTTACTCGCAGGATCGTTGCGGCAGGCGGCCAGCGTGCTTCGATCCGCTGGTCAGGAGGCGGAGGGCTCGCTGGCCACCAGGCTAAATACGCTGGCGGCGAAGCTCAAAAAACTTGCAATTCGGCCGGTAGCAGCTGCAGCTGCCCCCGTGTCAGAAGAGTCAGTCGGTTTGGCCAGCAGTATCATCACGTACGAGCGGTACGTGGCAGAGTTGGGGCTGAGCAATCCATCGCTGGAGGAGTTGATCGCCGGGACCACGGCAGGTCTCGGTAGCGCTGCTGCCCGCACCCGCACCGGTATCACACAGCCAGCACCAGTCCGGCTGAGCAGCCCACCCCCCGTGGCCGCAGGTCCCTCCGCCCCAGTTAGGGCGCCGGCAGCTGTTGCCGAGCCCACCGCGGACCTCCCCTCAATAGCAGAATTCTGTTACAGCGGAGTCAACGCACTCAAGGAGGCGCTCGCACTGCACGACGAGGTCAGGGAAGCTGTTAGCTCGACCGGCCGGGAAGAGACCGCGGAGCTCATCGACAGAGTATTCGACCTGGTCAAACTTGGCATCAAAGACAAATAGCCGTCGGATCGGGTTACCCGGTCTAGCCGGCATCCTCATATCCGTGGCTCTGCTGTGGTGGGCCCTGCACGACGTTTCGCTCACGGAGCTCGCCGCGCGCGCGCGCGGCACACGTCCCCTTCCATTCATAATGGCAATCGTGTTGGCGACTCTCGCTTTCCCAGTCAGAACTGTGCGATGGAGATACTTGCTTCAGGTCGACGGAAAGAAACTCGCTTTTACTCCGCTCTGGCACGCCACGGCCATAGGATTCATGGCGAACAATCTGCTCCCCGCCCGCGCCGGCGAGGTTGCGCGTATCTACGCTGCGGGCCGTCTCACCAAGGCAAGCTACTCGTCCAGTCTGGCTTCCGTAGCCATCGAACGTGTCTTCGACGGCCTGGTAATCATCGCGCTCATGGCGTTAGCAATCTCGGCAGGGGGATTCCGAGAAGGTGGCACCATCGCGGGAATTCCACCAGCCAATCTGGCGCTGGGAGCGGCCACTGCCTTCGTGCTTGTCCTGCTAGTTGCGATGGCAGCCGTCCGCTGGACGGCTCAGGCAATTGCATTGTCTCGCAAGTTCTTCGGGAAGATCCTACCGCGCCAGCATGCAGCACGCGCGGTGAACATTATAGAAGGAATGCTATCCGGACTGGATTCTCTGAAGAGTCCATCGCGATTCACGGCCGTTCTGTTCTGGTCGCTCGTTGTGTGGCTTGTCAACGGCTCCGCTTTCTGGTTTGCCTTTGTTGCACTTGACGTTGATGTTCAGTGGACCGGTGCGTTTTTGCTTCAGGGAGTAATCGCGTTGGGGATAGCCGTGCCATCCTCGCCCGGCTTCTTCGGTCCCTTTGAAGCTCTCACGCGAGCGACCCTCGCCCTCTACGGCGTGTCGGCCGCTCAGTCAGTGTCGTACGCCGTCGTCTTTCACCTCGGCGGTTTCGTTCCGATTACGCTCCTCGGATTGTACTCACTTAGCCGGGCACACCTGCATCTTTCCGACCTCACGACCGCGTCAGAAAGCAACCTTCCGGAAGCGAACTAGTGTGTCGGAAAAGATACGTATAACAGCTCATGCCAAGGCGAATCTCTTCCTGAGGATTTTATCGCGCGAATCCACTGGTTACCACAATCTAGAGACTGCATTCTGTCTACTAGAACTCGCCGATCAAATCACGGTCTCGAGAACGCAAGGCACCGGTGTAACGCTGTCCGTGCAGGGAGCTGATACGGGACCGGAGAAGGAAAACCTCGCATACCGAGCAGCATCCACGGTGCTCGAATCAATTCGTAACCCCTTTGCAGTGCACATCGAGTTGGAGAAACACATTCCGATCCAATCCGGCCTCGGAGGAGCATCCAGCGACGCAGCAGCCACTCTCCACGCAGTCAACAAGTTGGCGGGCGAGCCGGTACCGCGGCATGAGCTTCTTCAGCTGGCCCCGAGGCTGGGGGCTGACGTGGCATTTTTTGCAAGCGGCTGTCCGCTCGCGGTGGGATGGGGACGGGGCGAGCGCCTGTTTCGCATCCCTCCCCCAAAAGCGTCGCCGGTGTTGATCGCTGTGCCGAGTTTCGGCGTCTCTACAGTTGCTGCATACCAGCTTGTCGACTCAGCACACGATGATCTTCGGAGGGGAGCGATGGTGCTCGACGAAGACGCGTTCAGGACTTGGGGTGGAATCGGCCGGCTGGGAGGCAACGATTTCGAGACGCCAGTGTTTGGCAAACATCCTGAACTCCGGGAGCTGTTTGAGCGCGTTGCGGAAACAAGACCTCTGTTGGTGCGGATGACCGGTTCGGGATCGGGCGTTTTCGCTGTCTACAAGAGTGAGGAGGAACGTGACGCGGCCTCAGCAAACATTGGTTCGCAGGGAAAGGCCCTGATCAAGACGAGCACGAGGAACTCACCCGCTCCGGGGCCGGAACCGGTTTTTGGTTAGCGCTGTCCGATCCATCCTTTGACGAAGCTTCCATAACGTTCTACGTTGTGATTCCACTGGCCCCTCGTCCAATGGCAGGACTCCGGTCTTTGGAGCCGGCAATGGAGGTTCGAATCCTCCGGGGCCAACTACAGGGTTTGAGGAACGGAGGGTCGGAACGTCAGCCCCGCACCAAGCCGACGGTCAATGTCGGTTCAGCGCGTACGCGAAACCCACCTCTCGATTTTTTCGCGTAGCATTGTTAACGGAACACTGCCGTCTTCCAGGATGCGGTCGTGGAAAGACCGAACGTCAAAGTCAGCACCTAGCTCGCGCTCGGCCAGCTCACGCAGCAAGCGTATCTCGAGATTCCCTAGCATGTAGGAAGTAGCCTGGCCGGGTACGGCGATGTATCTGTCTATCTCCGCTGCGGCTCTAGCACGCGATTCGGCAGTGTGGGTGACTAGGTAATCGAGCGCTTGCTGCCGGGTCCATCCCAGCGCATGCATTCCCGCATCTACAACGAGCCGGGCCGCTCGCAGGGCCTCGTTGGACAGGAGACCCATTCGATCAACGTCCGAAGAATACAACCCCATCTCCTCGCCCAGTCGCTCTGAATAAAGGGCCCCCCCCTCTCCAAAACCAGACAGGTAAAAGTAGCGCGATATGGGATGCATTCCCTCTCGCTCCAGCGCGATTGATCCCTGCAAGTGGTGGCCCGGATATGTCTCGTGGAAAGCCGTGGCCTCAAGACCGGCCTTGCTTTCGCGATCCGCTTGATACGTGTTGATCATGTAGATACCCGGCCTGCTGCCGTCCTCTGCGGGTGGGTTGTAGAAGCCTCCTGGGGCCGATTTCTCCTGAAACTGCGGAACTGGCTCAACGACCACACTCGCCTCCGGCACCAACCCAAACCATTCAGGAACTCCCATCCTCGCCCGCTCAACCGCTCCTTCCGCATACGCGATCATCTCACGTCTCGAGCGGAACAGGTAGTCCGGATCACTCCGCAAGGACTCGAGCAGCTCAAATACCTCAGTGGTGCCGAAGCTTCGCTCACCTATCTCCCTCATTTCGTTAAGTATGGTCTCCATCTCTCGAAGTCCCGTCTCATGCACCTCCTGCGGCGAGATGTCGACCGTACTGTAGTATCGGATGGCAGCGAGATAGCACTCAGATCCACCAGGGTTGGCTTCCACACCAATAGCCTCCCGTGCAGAGGCGAGGTACTCGTCGCCAATAAAGTCGCGGTATCTCGTGATCGCTGGTCGGATTTCCGATGCGACAAGCGTTTCCAGTTCACTCCGGAATTCCGGCATTTCATCGGTAGCCATTTGCACAAAGGGAGATTCCGAGATCGGGGAATCGAGCAGCGCGTTAATCTGTTCCAGCACCGCCCCAACATTGTTTCTTGGCGCCGTGTATCCGAGACGAATGCCCTCACGCAAGTTCTCGATTTCAGTATCCAGGTAACGTGGAACTTCCGAATACCGTGATAGCGCGCTCTGTTTCAGCTCCTCAGTTTCCACGGGTTGAAGGTTCGCGAGTTGGGCCAACTGCGACGGCCACCCGGTCCAGGTGGGGCTGACGTTCCACAGTTCCATGCGGCATTCCCGGAACGCTATCGATGATTCGAGAAGATTAAGCAGGAACCCGTACGTGACTGCTTCGGGTCGACCCTCCAAGAGAGGTGGGTCTACGTCTCCAAGCTCCGCGAGCCACCCTTCCTCCTTCTCGTGCCATGAACTCAGTGTTGCCAAGGAATTGTCGTTCATGCGGTGGTGCGGGGCGTCAGGCACCCCCAACGCGGTCGCGTCGTTGGGGAAGGTTTCGAAATAGTTCTGAACATACGCGTCGGCTAGCGCAGTTAGCCTCACGGCGACGTCATTCTGGGCCTCTCCGCACGCTCCCAAAACCAGCGCGGCTAGAACAGGTGCCGAACATGATTCAAGTCGCACGACTCTCCTTTGAAAAGAACACGTTTTGGTGCCAGGAGCGGGAGGCCGGCACCTCCCACTCCCCCTGTTGCACCAGCCCCAGCTTTGTCAACGTGTTGTTGAATACGACAGTGTCAGGCCCGACAGTTCCTTGCGACGCAAGGTCAGCAAACTGCTTCCTCGAAACTCCAATAATCTTGTCACCATCCCGATAGCATACATTCTGGTTTCCAATCAACGAAGCACCCACGCGTTCTCCGATGCTCTTGAGGAAACGGAACAGCGCGTCTACGGAACACCCGGAGGCCGCTGAAGAGGCTTCATCAGCGGCGATGAGGAGGAATCGGTCATACCGCCAGTCCCGTCCGACGCAGAGATCTTTGCCGTGAGCCGTCCACGCCTCGAGAAACTCGTCGAGCCGGTCCAGTAGTTCCGAGTTCTCTCCGCCACAGAGCTCGTGATCTGCCTCAAAGATCCAAAGTCTGGCGTCGGGAGCAAGCTTCTCAAACGCTACAATCGGCATAACAGATCACTCATCGTCGAAATTCACCAGCATGCGTCTATCGTCGAGTCGTTCCGGTATCCAGTCGTTCACAAGCTCAAATAAGCCGGCTCCCCGCGGGCGGGCAAGGTCCAGGGGGGAACCATCCTCAGTTTGGCGAAGTTAGGTTAAACACAGCGTAAACGTGCTCTTGGCGGCCCGAGTGCTTAGTTTAGGATGTTCGGAGGACCGTGTCTGAGATTGTGACCGAGGAATCCATTGGCCCGCAAGGTTTAGAAACCCAGGCGGAGCTGCAGCAAGAGCTCCAAGATGGGTTGCCGGACCGGTACGCCATCAAGCAGCAGATAGGCCGGGGAGGTATGGCTACAGTTTTCCTTGCCGAGGAAAGCCAGCCCGCTCGAAAGGTGGCCATCAAAGTCTTGGACCCCGACGTTACCACGCGGCTCACCCGGCGCCGTTTCCTTAGGGAAATTGAGGTCGTTTCTGGCCTTATCCATCCACACATCGTGCCGATTTTCGCGGCGGGTGAGGCAGGCGAGCTGTTGTACTACGTGATGCCCTTCATCGAGGGTGAAACTGTACGGCATTGCCTAGCTCGCGTTGGCGCCCTGGAGGCGGACGAGGCACTTCACATCGCTTGGGATGTAGCTGACGCCCTGCATTACGCGCATAACCACGGTGTTATCCACCGAGATATCAAACCGGAGAACATTCTATTATCCGGTGGACATGCAGTTGTGGCGGATTTTGGGATCGCCCGCGCCATCACTTGCGCTGATTGCGGCGAGGAAATCCAACCAATTACACAGGCGGGGCTCCCGATAGGCACGCCCCTCTATATGAGCCCCGAACAGGCCGCAGGTGATGCGGACATGGACGGTCGCACTGACGTTTATAGTCTCGGATGTGTCCTGTACGAGATGCTTACCGGCGAAGCGCCGTACGCCGGTGGCACGATGTTCGAGATTATGATGCGACACAGTCAAGCGCCGGTACCAAAGGTGAAAACCCCGGTAGGATCTCCTCCCGCCGCGATCCGCAGGAGCATCGCCAAGGCTATGTCGAAGGATCCCGCCGACAGATTTGAGACCGCCGGCGAATTCGCCGAGGCTCTCCGCATGTCCCGGGCCAGCGTCGATGCACAGGCGATCTCTGGGAACCGCGTGTGGACCGGGATTGTCGTCGCAGGGGCGTTTCTCGCGCTGGCTACCGCCGCCGTTCTCTTACTCATCGGGAACTAGCTCGCACTAGCCTTGGCTAGGCCCGCCTCCCTCGCTATTTTGCGAGGCTATTATGGCGGACATCTCGCTCACAAGCAGCAAGCTCCTACTCCTTTCCGGAACGGCGAACGTGGGTCTTTCCGTGGAGATATCCGAGCGTCTGAAGCAACCCCTCTGCCAAGTGACAGTCGAGCGCTTCGCAGACGGGGAAATCTTCGTGCGTATCGACGAAAACGCCCGTGGCCGCGACGTGTTCATCATCCAGTCTACCTGCCCGCCGGCGGAAAACGTTCTCGAGCTGCTGTTGCTGCTTGACGCGGCCAAGCGAGCGAGCGCCGCCCGGATTACAGCGGTTATTCCGTATTTCGGTTACGCGCGCCAAGACAGAAAGGATCAGCCGCGGGTGGCCATCAGTGCCAAGCTGATGGCGGATCTGATTACCCGGGCAGGGGCAGACAGGGTGCTGTCGATCGATTTTCATCAGCACCAGATCCAGGGTTTCTTCGACATACCGGTGGACCACCTTTACGCGGCACCCGTATTCGTGGACCATGTGAAACAAAAGAAACTAAAAGATCTGGTCATAGTTGCCCCTGATGTGGGTAGCGCCAAGATGGCACGTGGGTTCGCTAAGCGGCTGGAGGCGACTTTCGCGATCATCGACAAACGGCGACCCTCCCCAAATGTTGCGGAGGTTGTCAACGTGGTAGGTGAGGTGGAAGGTCGAGACTGCCTGATAGTGGACGACATGATTGACACTGCAGGCACAGTTGCCGAAGCGGCCCGCGCCCTGAACGATCTCGGCGCGAACGGCCTTTATTGCATCGCTACTCACGCACTATTGTCGGGGTCGGCGCGCGACCAGCTGTCGCAGGCCCCGCTGATCGAAGTGGCGGTGACAAACACGATACCGATCCCTAACGATAGAAAATTTGATCGATTGGTTACTCTCTCCGTGGCTGATCTACTAGCAAAGGCGATTCGCTACACCCACGGTGACCAATCGGTGAGCTCATTGTTCGTATAATTATAGGAACCCTGGAATAGACGATGGCACAGAACGTTACTGTTGTTGCGGAGCGGCGACTCACCAAAGGAAAAGGCGCCGCGCGTGAAATGCGAAGGAACGGAAAGTTGCCGGCCGTAATTTATGGCCGTGGCCGCAAACCGGAGTCCCTCGCAATTTCACACCCGGTGTTTGAAAAAGAGATCATTGCACTGCACGGCGACATCAAGAGCACTCTCTTCAACGTCGATATTGAAGGGACGAAAGTCACCGCCCTAATACGGGAACTTCAACGGCACCCGTCTCGACTGGACATACTCCACGTAGACTTCTATGAGATCCACGCGGGAGAGAAAATCACGCTCGCGGTACCGATCCACTTGGTCGGCTCCCCGGAAGGAGTCCGAAGCGCGGACGGTGTGTTAGATCAAATCCTGTGGGAGATCCGGATTTTGGTGCTTCCCAAAGACATACCGGAACACGTTGACGTCGACACCACGGAGCTCGGTGTGGGCCATTCGCTGCACGTGCGAGATATCTCGATTCCTGAAGCCATCGTTCTCACCGACCCGGACAAGACAGTTTGCACGGTTGTTCCACCGCGGATCGAGGTCGAAGAGGTTGAGGAGCCAGTCGAAGAGGTGGAAGGGGAGGAGCCGGAACTCATTCGCAAGCCGCAGGCTGAGGACGAAGAGGCAGAAGAGACTCCAGGGGAATAGCCACTGCGCGCCGTTGTAGGACTTGGCAACCCAGGTCCCGAGTACGCCGCCAGCCGCCACAACGCGGGGTTCCTGGTGGCGGATGTCCTGGTCCGGGCCTGGCATATCGAACCGTTCGCGCCCGGAGCGAACGCTCTCCGAGCCGAAGGTTTCGTCTTCAACGAAAAAATCATTGTCGTCAAACCACTTACGTTCATGAACCGGAGCGGGATCGCGGTGCGAGAGCTACTGGGAATCGATGGATTTGATCTCCGGCGTGATCTCCTCGTGGTAGTCGATGACGTTGCACTCCCCGTGGGACTGATGCGAATTCGCACGCGGGGGTCGTCGGGCGGACACCACGGTCTTGAAAGCATCTCGGAGGCGGCAATTACGGATGACTACGCCAGACTGCGTGTCGGGGTGGGTCCTGCACCGGAGGGAGATTACGACTTGGCAGACTTCGTGCTCGACGATTTTGCAGCAGCAGAAAGGGAGACTATTGCGGAGCTGATGCCCACGGTCATTAGCGCAGTCGAATGCTGGGTGACCGAGGGTATCGATGCAGCAATGAACCGATTCAACCAAAGGATCTCAGAGAGTGAATGAGCTAGGCTTCTTACCTGTGACCGCAATCTCGATGGGCGCCGCCGGTCTGATCGTCGCCGTCCTGACCTATCTCTACGTCCTGCGACAGCCAGCCGGCAACGACCTGATGCAGGATATCGCCGAATCCATCCACACCGGAGCCATGACATTTCTCAGGAGGGAGTACGCGTGGCTTATTCCGTTTCTAGTAGGGATAGCGATTCTGCTCGGCACCCTCATTAGTTGGTCCACCGCAACCGCCTATCTGGGTGGCGGAATATGCTCAGTGCTCGCCGGGTTCTTTGGAATGAGCGCGGCAACCCGCGCCAATTCGCGCACGAGCGAGGCAGCCCGGGCCAGCGGCCAAGCTATGGCTCTCCGAGTCGCCTTCAATGGCGGGGCAGTGATGGGACTGTCGGTGGCAAGCCTGGGTCTCCTCGGCATTGGTGTAGTGATGAAGGTGTTCATGGGAACGCCGGACAGCGATGCTGCCTGGAAGAGCTTCAGCGAAATCGTCGCCGGGTTCGCAATGGGGGCTTCATCCATAGCACTGTTCGCGCGCGTTGGTGGCGGGATATTCACAAAGGCAGCTGATGTGGGCGCCGACCTCGTCGGGAAAGTGGAGGCCGGTATCCCTGAAGACGACCCGAGGAATCCGGCCACTATTGCGGACAACGTGGGTGACAACGTCGGCGACGTGGCTGGAATGGGAGCGGACATCTTCGAGAGTTATGTCGGCGCTGTGATCGCAACCCTGGCCATCGCCGCCACGAGCCCAGCTATAGGCGACCGGATGGCGGCAACGGCCCTGCCCGTCCTCTTCATCATCGCCGGCCTGGTGGCCAGTGTCATCGCAATCGGCCTGTTCAGGATTCTCGAGCGACTCAATCCCGCCGTTGCGCTGCAGAGTGCAACTTTCATCGCCGCCGCGGCCTTCTTGGCAGCGGCATACGTGATCACTTCGCGAATCGATGTAGGCCTGTCGTCGCCGATGGGACCATTCTGGTCGGTAACAGCCGGAACAATAGCAGGAATTGTTATCGGACTCGCCACACAATACTACACGGCGGGACGACCGATTCGATCAATTGCCGAAGCGTCCCTCACTGGTCCGGCAACAAACATCATCTCGGGTCTGGCGGTTGGGATGAAGTCGACGGTAATCCCCCTGCTCGTCATCTGTATCACGATATTCGTTGCCTTCGCCGCGGCGGGCCTTTACGGCATCGGCATAGCTGCCGTGGGGATGCTGGCTACGGTGGGCGTCACGATGTCGGTCGACGCATACGGACCAATTGCAGACAACGCGGGCGGAATCAGCGAAATGAGCGGGCTAGGACCCGAGGTCAGGAAAATCACCGATGGCCTCGACGCTCTGGGGAACACCACCGCAGCAATGGGTAAGGGGTTCGCAATAGGGTCGGCTGCTCTCACCGCCCTGGCGCTCTTCAGCGCCTACGCCAATGCGGTCACCGCACCGGGTGAACCTCCTATAGTCCTGAACATCGCGGAACCCAAGGTCGTAATCGGACTCTTCCTAGGTGGCACGCTTCCCTTCTTCATAGCCGCGCTAACCATGACAGCGGTCGGTCGAGCCGCTGAGGGAATGGTGCAGGAGGTGAGGCGTCAGTTCCGAGAGATCAAGGGGCTGATGGAGGGTACCGCCAAACCTGACAGCGCCCGCTGCGTCGATATCGCCACGCGGGCCGCACTCCGCGAGATGCTCCTGCCCGGGCTCACGGCCGTCGCAGCTCCCATAGCTGTTGGCAAGTTGATGGGCGTTGAGGTGCTCGGGGGTCTCCTTGCGGGCGCTACGCTAACCGGTGTAATGCTTGCCCTTTTTATGGCCAACGCGGGCGGAGCGTGGGACAACGCGAAGAAATACATTGAGGGCGGCGCGCTGGGCGGCAAAGGATCTGACCCACACAAGGCCGCGGTAGTCGGAGACACCGTTGGCGACCCGTTCAAGGACACGAGCGGACCTTCAATGAACATCCTCATCAAGCTGATGGCGGTCGTGAGCCTTGTGTTGGCACCGTGGTTCATTAGCTGACGCGGGCAACTTTGGGAAGGGGCTGAGCGTGACCGATTGCTCTCCCCTTCCGTTTTTCATGCTAGTCCCAAAGAGAGCTAAGTAGTGTGTTACAGCTCGGAATAGTCGGGCTGCCGAACGTAGGCAAGTCGACTCTCTTCAACGCCCTTACCGAATCACGAGTCGCGGCGGAAAACTACCCCTTCTGTACCGTCGAGCCCAACGTTGGAACCGTGTCCATACCGGACGCCAGGTTAACCCGTCTGTACGAGCTAACGCAACGAGAACTGAAAATACCTGCCGCTGTCGAGTTCGTTGATATCGCGGGTCTCGTGCGGGGCGCGAATAAGGGTGAAGGACTGGGCAATCAGTTCCTGGCCCACATAAGGCAGGTAGACGCCATCGTGCACGTTATCCGCTGCTTCGAGGACCCCGACGTTACACATGTCATGGGTCCGGTAGACCCCCAGCGAGACCATGACGTTGTCACAATAGAACTCGCTCTCGCCGATCTGGCGGTCGCCGAAAGGCGGCGGGATCGAGCTGAAAAGAGCGCCCGGTCTGGAGACAAGAACAGTACGGTTGAGGTTGAGCTCCTAGAACGCGTTGTCGGCGAGCTGGAAGCGGGCAGGGGCGCTAGAGACGCAGTCGCTTCGGAGCACGAGGCGAAGCAACTCAGGCAGCTCGGTCTACTCACTCTCAAACCGATCCTGTATGCGGCCAACGTTGGAGAGAACGATCTCCCAGCAGGCCCGGCCAAGGCCATCGACGAACTGCGGGAGTCGGTTAGAGAGCACCACGAGGAAGCTGAGATAGTGGTTTTCGCCGCTAGGTTCGAAGCGGAGCTGGCGGAGCTGGCACCCGGCGAGCGCACCGCGTTCCTAGAGAGTGCAGGGCTCGCCGAACCGGGACTGACAAGGCTCATCCGAGCTGGGTACCGGCTGCTTGGACTCGAGACGTTCTTCACTATCGGCGACAACGAGGTCAGAGCGTGGACGTTCCGCTCGGGTGCTACTGCCTACGAGGCTGCTGGCGAGATTCACACCGATTTTCAACGCGGCTTCATCAAGGCGGAGACGATTTCGTGCGGTGAATTCGTCTCCGCCGGTTCGTACCGAAACGCAAGGGAACGGGGGTTGATTAGGAGCGAAGGGCGCGATTATGGAATCCAGGACGGCGACATCCTGTTGTTTCGCTTCAATGTGTGAGGGTGCCTTGCGACAGGCACCCGGTACCTGGTAACTTGCTCGCTCGTAAAAACTTACCGCCTACCCCGACCAGCACCCGGACGGGGTCGCTAGACCAAAGGGAGGTGTCATGACGCGTCGCTACGAGATAATCTACATTCTCGATGCAGCCCTCGAGGAAAAAGAGATTGACGCCAAGCTCGATGGGTTTCACAAGCTGCTCAAGACGGCAGATGTCAAGAAACCGGTGGTCGACTCGGTCCACTGGGGGAAACGCACGCTAGCGTACTCCATCAAGCGGCACGAAACGGGATACTACGTGGTGGTCAACGTGGAGACCGCTCCTGAGGCTCTCGCCGAATTCGAACGAGTGTTGAAGCTTGACCTACAGTTGCTGCGTTACCTGATCGTCTTGCACGACGAAAGCCTTCCGCAAAGCGGTGCCACGGAGGATGACTCCGCGAAAGAAGAATCCCGCCCGGAAGGGAGATTGCGATCTGACTCCTCCAGAGTCTTTGACTACAAAGACGAGAGGACGTTGATGAGGTACACTACCGACACGGGCAAGATCGTGCCACGCAGAATATCCGGCAACACCGCGAGACAGCAGCGACAACTCAGCACAGCCATCAAGCGGGCGAGGATCCTAGCCTTACTGCCGGCTGCGCGCGGTCGGCGTTGATTGAACGGGCCCGGCGGGCAGGCGCAGGACGACTCGCGCTTGGAGTGGTCCTTTTCGCGGCGTTTGCTGATCTAGCCCTAGTTGCACTGCCGCTTTTCTTCCTCATGCTGGCATCGAGCTCTCGTCGCAGAAATGAGGTTCTGGCCGCTGCAGTAGCAGCGGTTTTCGCGTTTTGGTGGCTGCTGACTGCGGGACCACTCCCTCAGCAAACCCTGAGAGCTGCCGCAATTATTGGGGCCGCGGCGTTTACTGTAGCGGCGGGTGTGTCCCACTGGACGACAATTCATCGGTCGCTGGCAGCCATCTCCGCCGCGACAGTAGGAGTAGCGATCGGCTTCGTGTTACTCAAGCTCTCGTGGCGCGAGATGCATTGGACGGTACAGCACCAAATTGCGAGTCTGTTAGCCGGGACCATTTGGCCCGGCCCCGTTCCTCCGACCGAGTCCCCCGCAATCGTCAGTACAGTGATTAACCAGCCGGGATGGGGCGCAGCGGCACACATAATCGCTGATTACTACCCGGCCATCATTGCTCTCGAAATGATAGTGAGTTTCGCGCTGGTCAACGCCCTTTATCATCGAATCTCCCGTACGCCGTGGGGCCTCCCACTTGGCCAGCTGAGGGATTTTCGGTTCAGCGAACACCTGGGATGGGCGGCAGTGATTCCGCTAGTAATCTTGCTGCTCGCGAAACTATCGGCGATCAAACTTGCGGCGAGCAACGTCCTCGTGGTTGTAAGTGTCCTCTACGCTGCAAGGGGGGTGGCAGTGGTGTCTTTCATCCTGTCCGCGTTCGGTGGGGGATTCGTACTGAATGCCTTGATCTGGCTGGCGGTTCTCTTCATGTTGCCCGTGATGCTGGCGGGTGCAATAGTGTTAGGCCTAGTCGACAGCCGTGTAGACTTGAGGGACCGCTGGACTGCAGCGCGGTCCAATAGGTGAATATATGGAAGTGATTCTGAGAGAAGATGTAGCAAATCTGGGGAGTGCCGGGGAAATCGTGAAAGTGAAACCCGGTTACGGCCGCAACTATCTGATCCCGCACGGCCTGGCCTTTCCCGCATCGGAAGGAAACAAGCGCCGCGTGGAGGCTGAAGCGAGGGGACGTGCCACCGCCAGCGCAACCGAGAAGTCCGAGGCCGAAGAATTGGCGGTCAAGCTCGCGGAGGCATCCTTGACCTTTACAGTCAAGGTGGGCGAGAAAGACCAGCTGTTCGGATCAATCACTTCAGCCGATATCGCATCCATGCTTCAGGAACGCGGTTACAACGTGGACAAGAAGCACATTGAACTCGAGCACGCGCTCCGAGAGCTGGGAAGCTTCAAGATCGGTATTCGGCTTCACCCTGAGGTTCACGCCGAAATGCGGGTGTGGGTAGTGAAGGAGTAGGTGGCCGAAAGCGGTACCGGAATTGCGTACCTGGACGGCGTACGCATGCGCCGCTCCCTCCTGGCCGCGGCGGACTGGGTTGAAGCATGCCGCGAGGAACTAAATCGCATAAATGTGTTTCCCGTTCCTGACGGGGATACGGGCACGAACTTCGCAGCAACGTTACGCGCGGTGGCCGAGTCCGTCCGCACGTTGGAACAACCGACCCTCCCCACCGTAACCCAGGCGATGGCCAACGCCTGCGTCTTCTCTGCCCAAGGCAACTCAGGCATGTTGCTGTCTCATTTTCTTCTCGGATTTCACAAGGCCCTTGGAGACACAGAAGTAGCGTCGGCTGTTGAGGTAGCGCGGGCGCTGAAGAGCGGTGCTGAGCAACTCAGTTCGTCGCTCGACGAACCTG
>JAZFQE010000230.1:0-20916 GCA_036444955.1 Gemmatimonadales bacterium | reverse complement strand
GCCGGAACCAAGGTCAAGTACGGTTTGGCCTTCGTGGAGCTCCACCATCGCAACGGGGTTCCCACAGCCAAGCGACGCCACGATGGCCGACTCCGGCACCGATAGAGCTTGTGATTCCTCATACAGGTCACTCGTGATGGGATCACAGCAACTCACACCCGTACAACAATCATGCGAGGTCGCCGCCCGCGCGTACCGGTCCCTCACATCGGATTTGATTTCAGAATCCATCAGTCACCTTCCACATTTAACATTTGCAGGAGTTCGCACCGCTATTAGACTCGATACCGGCGGCAATCACATGCTTCAGATCTTCAAAAGCGTCGCCGTCAAGGGAGTAGTGAACCCAGCGCCCTTCCCGCCGCGTCCGCGCCAGGCCGGCGTCGCGTAATGTCTTGAGGTGGAACGACAGTAGCGGCTGCGGCACATCGAGCGCGCCGACTAAATCGCACACGCAGAGCTCACCGTCCGCGAGAAGGCCAATGATCTTCAGCCGAGTCTCGTCGGCAAGAGCTTGAAACGCCCGGCTTGCCGAACGCAAGGAAAGGTCGCTATCGATCATACATCAATGTATATAGATGTATTGATTTATGCAAGTCTGTAGGTGGCTGCTTTGTGGAGACCTCTTACCCCATGCGAAACAGCGTCAGCCCGCGATCGTATCTGCGCTCAATGCGATGTCGCAGCTTGTCGTGCGAGCTGGTTGCAAGCTCCGGGTCGGCCGACAAGATATCTGTAGCCGCCTCCCTCGCAGCAGACAGCAGATCCACATCCTTTGAGAGATCCGTATACCTGAGAGCCAGCCCCCCGGATTGTCTCGCGCCGGCTAGATCCCCCATCCCACGTTCCTTTAGATCCAGCTCGGCGATCTCGAACCCGTCGTCCATCGCTGCAAACCGCTTAAGACGACTGACCGCAGAACTATCTGATGCCAGCAGTATGCAGTAGCTCTGCTCCGCTCCCCTTCCCACTCGACCACGGAGCTGATGTAGCTGGGCGAGACCAAACCGCTCGGGATGTTCGATCACCATGACTGTGGCATTGGCAACGTCTATTCCCACCTCGATAACGGTTGTCGCCACGAGCACTTGGATCTCCCCGTCCCGGAACCTTCGCATCACCGACTCGCGCTCGTCCTGTTTCATCCTGCCATGAACGAGGTCAACCACCAGGGAGCTAAGCGTACGCTTCAGTTCGGCGGCCATCGTACGTGCTGCCCTCAAATCCGTGCGCTCCGATTCCTCAATGACCGGGTATACGACATACGCTTGCCGGCCCCCCGTGCACTCCTTCATAATCAGATCGTACACGCTTCCGCGCTGTCTCGGGGAATTCACCGCCGCACTGATCGCACCGCGACCAGCCGGTTTTTCCCGCAAGACGGAGATATCCAAATCGCCGTACACGGTGAGCGCGAGCGAGCGGGGAATCGGAGTCGCCGAAAGGAGAAGCACGTCGGGAGAATCGCCTTTGGCGACGAGCGAGGCACGCTGCTCCACGCCGAAGCGATGCTGCTCGTCGATCACCGTAACGCCCAATCGCGCGAATTCAGTGTCTTGCTGAATGAGGGCGTGAGTACCGATTACCACACGAGTCTCTCCTGTTGCGATGCGACGCCGAACCTCCCGCTTTTTGCGGGGTGGCACCTGGCCGATCAACAACTCCGGCTGGATACCGAGCGGAGCGAGCAGCTCGCCAATCGATTCGCCGTGTTGCTCGGCAAGTAGCTCGGT
This sequence comes from Gemmatimonadales bacterium, assembly GCA_036444955.1. Classification (GTDB taxonomy): domain Bacteria; phylum Gemmatimonadota; class Gemmatimonadetes; order Gemmatimonadales; family GWC2-71-9; genus B16T1B5. The sequence goes on along the minus strand of JAZFQE010000230.1, from coordinate 19,183 downwards.
TGGCGCCATGAATACGGCTTGGTACCCATTCTCAACCGCTATTAGTATCGCGAACAGCGCGACAACCGTCTTCCCCGATCCGACGTCACCCATGAGAAGTCGGTGCATGCGTGAGTCGGAGATCATGTCAGCCGTTATCTCACGCACGCATTTCTTTTGATCGGAGGTCAGAGTGAAAGGCAGCGATTCTTTGAGCTTTGTTGTGAGATCCCTCTTATTGATGAAGCGCGGTCCTTTGGGAATGCTCTTGGCAATGTGCCGGGCGCGGGTCACAACCAATTGGAGGTCCAGCAGTTCATCGAAAGCCAGGCGCCGGCGACCTCTTTCGGCTTCGTCCACCGAGCGCGGACGATGCGTAGCCAGAAAGGCCTCGCGAATCCCAAGTACGTTCGCGACCTTGAGAACCTTCGGAGGTAGACTCTCCTCCACAACGGTGACCGCAGAGTCGAGGTGCTCGGCTATGAGCTTGCGGATCCGCCGGTGGGAGAGTCCCTCTGTGGCCGGATAGACGGGAAGAACCATGCCACGACCCAAGCCTTCGTCACCGTTGTCTTCGGCGAGTACGACCTGCTCCCTGGGAACCACCTGCCTTCCGTGAAAAAACTTCACTGGCCCGGATACTAGCAGCATTTGTCCGCTCTTGATTACTCGATCCATGAACGGTTGCCCGGGCCAGGAGCACTCTATGACCCCCGTCTTGTCCTGGATGACGGCACGGAAAATCTTGAGCCGTCGCGTAGGAATCACTCCGGTTGATACAACGTTTCCCACGATTGTTACGTCGTTGCCCACCGACGCCCTGGCAATCGGCGTTATCGTCGTTGCATCTAAGTATCTGTGTGGAATGTGATAGAGGAGATCTTCTACCGTGTGCACGCCCAGACGCGCAAAGGCTTCAGCCCGTCTCGGCCCGACACCCTTAAGAAACTGCACGGGCGTGTCGAGCTTAAGATCCATCAGTCGCCCATGAGCGCTTGGGCAAAGAGCCCGGGGTCGAAAGGCTCGGTGAGCGCAACACTTCTGATCTTGCTCCACAGACCACCTTCACGGGAGGCCTCTTCGCTGCCTGAAAGCCCATTCGGCTGCGAGGGCGAGCACGATGATGACGTACCACCACCAGCGCTCGCGGAAACTGCGTTCGATTAGCGACAGAGGTGTCATCCCCTCCGATGTGGTGACCGTCTTGGGACGCGGATGAAACTCGTCACTGTAAGCTTCGACTACGAACATTCCGGTTGCCCACGGTATGTCGGAGGCGCTCCAGGTGTAAACCCCCGGATCAATGGGAGACAGAGCTAACTCGTTGGAGGTGAACCGCAGCACATCTGTCCAGCTAGAATCTCGTCCCGTAATCCGTACAACTACAGAATCAGTCCGCTGACCCTCCCAGCGGAAAAGAATCGGCTCGCCACGCTGCACGACATCGCTAGCGGACAGCCGTGAGCTACTCAAGCTCTCAGACCCCATGAGCCAATCGATGCCGGCGGCCAGCACAGCGCGATAGGCCTCCCGGGACGTACCTCCCCGAAACGCCCAACGCCACAACCCTGTCCCAGCGGTGGTGAGTCGGCGAATCCCCGCTGAGTCCCTTCCCAACAATGCCGGCCGCTCCGCCCCCCTTCTTCCCTGCCGGGCGATGAGCGCCGACCATTCCCGGGTACCCGCGACCAGCGGAACAATACCCGTGAGGGGGGGAACCGAGTCCCACTCTACTCCCACTAGTCTGCCCGCGAAAGGTGAAGCGATATCAGAGCGAGTTATGTACCAGTCGCCCTGGAAAAGCTCGAGGCGCGGATCGGATCCCGCCGGCCACCTCCAGATCGGACGATTCCCCTCGTCACCCAATACCGATTCTCCGTCCCCGCGAACTACAATCAAACGCGCGCCACGCACCGCAGCCTTCACCAACTCCTCGTTAACCTCGGCCTGCGACGCCATATCTACCCACCTGCCGGGGGAAACACTCCCGAAGCTGGCTACACCCGCCTGCGAAACGCTGGCGACCTCTGACGCCAGGAACCGGCCTTCCCAGTCCGCCGGAGCCACTATAACAACTATCGCGGACTGCTCCACGACCCTAACCAATCGAACGCGCTGGTTGTCGCCGGTTTCCATGTCTCCGGCGGCGGTTAGCTGGAGCGTCACAACGTTTGCGCCCGGCCGGAGAGCTGCGGGTGCAAGCACAATGCGTCGGCGGGCCGTACCGGGGGAAGCCGCCAGCTCGATGTTCACAGTTCGAACGGGGCGATCGCCTACCGACACGCTGATCTGCGCATCCCCCCCTGCTAGCTCACCCCACGTTCCGACAATCAGCTCAATCGGTATCGAGTCACCGTGATAGACCAGAGACTGAAGCGACACATCGAGAAGGGCTGCGTTCGGCACTTCATCCCTTCCCAGAATCACCATTCCGACCTGAGCGAGTTGTTCTTTGGCAATTGCAGCGGCGTCCTCTATCTCGCCATCGGTTACAACCACTACCGGAACCCCGCTTCCGAGCACAGCATCCAACGCGTCCTGCAGTCGGCTCGCACCGTCGGTAGGCGGCAAAGTGTCGAACAGTTGGGCGCCATTTCCGAAACGCAAGATTGCCGCCTCGTCCCCGGCAAGACTACGAGCAGTGTCGAGAGCCTCACGCCACATCCCGCCAGCGGCGCCCATGCTCAAGGAAGCATCCAAGAGAACAGTCCTCGGCAACCGCGCTTCCTCTTCCAGTGAACTGGGGTTGAACAAGAGGAGAATGAGTGCCGCTAGCGCGACAGCGCGCAGGACGGCGGGCACAAGTCCCAGCACACCCATGCGCTCCAGAGCCAAATAGGCAAAGAGCGCCCATGCAGCCGCTAACAAGACAGCTGCAACCTCTAGCATTCGCGGTGAGTCCGGCGCATGGGCCGTGCTACAACGGCCAACTCACAACGTTCCGCGCTTGCAATTTGAAAGAGAAAGGACGGCAGCCTGCTACATCGACGTCTCAGTCGCGAGCTCACCCCCCTCGAGCCCGATATCGAACTCACGCATAACGCTCTCGAATTCTCCCCTCAGGGCTGCCGGCACCGGCGTGCCGTCACCCAAGCTGATGCGGCTTCGCGGATTCAGATGGCGCCCGTTCTTCAGGAACTCGTAGTGAACATGCGGGCCTGTAGCAAGACCCGTCATCCCCACGTACCCTATGGTTTGCCCCTGCACCACGCGCGTCCCCACTCTAATCCCACGTGCTATGCGGCGCATGTGGGCGTAGCGCGTCTCTGTGTCAGCCGCGTGATCAATAGTCACAAGAAGACCGTAGCCGCGATCCCGCCTCGCCGTGCCGACGACGCCGTCGGCAGTGGCCCGGATCGGCGCCCCGCTGCTGGCGGCGATGTCCAGACCCAGGTGTGGCCTGCGCACGCGCAGAATTGGATGGAATCTACGGCGCGAAAAATTCGAAGAAATCCGGCCATATGAAATTGGGCTCCTCAGGAACGCCCGCCTCAACGAGCGCCGGTTCGCATCGTAATACGAATTTCTTCCCTGCTCGTCGGGCAACACATAGGCCGAATTCTCCCGGCCTTGCGTCTCAACTTTGGCAGCGAGAACCCTCCCAAACCTAACGTCCCCTTCAGACGACTCGAGTCGCTCGAACAGCAGCCGGAATTCATCTCCCTCTCGAACATCCCGCGTGAAGTCGATCTGCCACCCAAAGATGTCGTCTGCGAGGCCCACGATCAGCTTACGCCGTTCGCGCGACGGAAGCACGGAATCATCGATTGCTGCCTCAACTGCAAGCCATAGAGAGGAATTGATCGTTCCCTGGACATGCTCTCTGGATATGGACCAATTGATCGGCACGCGGCTCCCCCGCCAAACACCGGCAACACCGCGATCCAGTCTCGTGAAGCGATTTTCACTGACCCTGAACATGACCCGGTTGGGAACCGTGTCACCGATCAGGAATCTGAAGTCAAACGCCATCCCCACTCTTGTTCTCCTGGGATTAAGGCCTTCCGCCTCCTCCAAGAGCTGGACCAATTCGGCGCCAATGACGTTGTGGCGCGCAAAAACGTGGGACAAAGTTTCGCGCCGGTTAACACGATCCCGTTCGTAGCGGAAGGGAGAACTCACAATTAACGGCTCCGCGATAATGAGCGAGTCGCCGGGCCAAGCGACGTTAACCACCCATACGAGAGCGACGGCCGAAGAGACCGTCGCGAAGGAAATTTTCAACTTCTGGCGAGCTCTCAATCCATCTGTCTCCGGATGAACGTTGGGATCTCCATCTCGGGAACCGAATCGGCAGCTTTATCAACAGCCCTCGCAGGCCGCGCGACCACCGGGGATCTGGCACCTCCGGAGATCCTCTGCTGCCGCTGCGGAAACGGCAGGACACCGGTAGACCTTGCAAAGGGGCTGTCGGCCAGAGCGTTGGGTCCGTCGAACCCGGTGGCGATAACCGTGACCCGGATTTCACCCTGCATAGCCGGATCTTGCACCGCTCCAAAAATAATCTCCGCCTGATCACCGGCCCCTTCATGTATGACTTCGCTGATCTGCGCTACTTCCCCAAGCGTGAGGTCATCACCACCGGTGATGTTAACGAGCACGCCGGTGGAGCCGCTGATCGACACGTTGTCCAGCAACGGACTCGAGATTGCCTGCTGCGCGGCTTCCAGGGCGCGGTCTTCACCTCGAGCGACTCCCATACCCATCAGCGCCGATCCGCCGTTCTGCATCACCGTCCGCACGTCAGCAAAGTCAACGTTCACCAAGCCAGCGACGCCTATCAAAGTCGAGATCCCGTGAGTTGCGTGTAACAAGACTTCGTCGGCTTTCTTCAACGCATCTTGGAACGGCACGTTCCTTCCGACCACCGCAAGCAGATTTTCGTTAGGAACTACCACCATCGTATCCACGTGTTTGCGCATCTCCGCGATGCCAATTTCCGCCTGCTTCATCCTCTTTCGGCCTTCAAACAGGAACGGCTTGGTGATGATGCCGACCGCGAGCGCGCCTACATCTCTAGCAAGCTGACCGATCATGGGTGCGGCACCGGTGCCCGTGCCACCACCCATCCCACACGTAACGAACACCAAATCTGCACCCCTGAGCACCGCCTGGGCGTCGTCCCGATTCTCTTCGATCGCCTGGCGGCCTATTTCTGGGCGTGCCCCCGCACCGAGACCGCGGGTGAGCTTCTTACCGATTTGGACCTTGATATCAGCCTTGTTTGTCAGCAGCGCCTGAGCATCAGTGTTGACGGAAATGAACTCGACGCCCATGAGGTGTTCCTCAACCATGCGGTTTACCGCATTGCCCCCACCCCCGCCAACACCCACAACCTTCATTCTGGCGTTCTGGGAAACCGCTTCCTCCAGCTCGAAGACCATAGACTCCTCTTAATCCCTGAGTGTTCGGTTAGAAAAACTCCTGTAGCCACCGCCTCACAGGTCGAAAAAACCTGTCGACGCCTGCGCCTGCGTACGCACTGTCCTCAGTCGCCCGCTGCCGGGCCGCGTAGAGCGCGAGACCAACAGGCACCGAGAATTGGGGAGCTTGAACGCTGTCGACAATTCCGCTGATCAACTGATCAGGAGTGCCCACTCGCACCGGCATGGCAAAAACTTCTCGCGCTAAGTCGACGATTCCAGGAGTCTGCGCAACTCCTCCCGCGATAACTACACCGGCGGGAAGTTGCCCGCTGAATCCGGTCCCCTCTATACTCTCGTGAGCAAGAGTGAAGATCTCATCCAGCCGCTCCTGGATTATGTGCGCCAGCAAGTCCCGCCTTGCCTGCCTATCTCCCTGGCCAGCCGTACTCGGAAGGTCAATCATCTCATCCGGATCTACAAGTGGCTGGTAGGCAACACCCCACATTCGCTTGAGCTCTTCGGCATTGGCCTGCGTTACTCCTAATCCTTGAACGATATCGCTGGTGACATGGGATCCGGCGTAGGGCTGGCACGCCAAATGCCGAATCTTGCCATCTTGGAAGACAGCTATGTCAGTCGAGCTTCCCCCAACCTCCACCAGAGCACATCCCAGCTCTTTCTCCTCATTGGTCAGTACAGAATACGAGGAGGCCAGCGTAGCCAGCACAAGTTCGGCAACACGGTATCCCGCTCGCTCGACCGACTTGCGCAAGTTCTGGGCGGCAGTACTCTGCACTGAGATGAGGTACATCTCCACCTCGAGACGCAGTCCAGTCATACCAATCGGATCATGAATTCCATCCTGATTGTCTACTTTGTATTCCTGAGGAATCGCGTGCAGCAACTCCCGATCATCACCGAGGCTGATCGCCTTCGCCCCCTCGTGAGCCCGCTCAACCGCATCCCGTGAAGCTTCGTCGCCTCTGACAGCCGCAACGCCGACTGAGGTCTGGGCATGCACGTGCTCACCCGCAATGCCGCAGTGCACGGCCAACGCACGAACACCAGCCATTCGTTCGGCGTCCTGCATCGCCCGAGCGATCGAGTTGGTCGTCTCTTCGATGTCTCGCACAATTCCGCGTCGCACCCCAGACGATCTAGCTGCTCCAACGCCCAGCACTTTCACGCCTGCCGATCGCTTATCCCCCGTGAGACTTGCTATGACAGCACAGGTCTTCGTCCCACCGAGATCCAAACCCGCAACAATATCCTCCTGCCTCATCCGCTCACCCTTCTCGCCACAACCCAGCCGGAGAACCGCGCGTCGAGCTCGTTGAGCCGGCTGCCCTCTCTCATTAGATGCCTCCGCACAGCAGCTACTCGCAACAACTCGTCCGTACTCGGACTCCCGCTAAACACAGCTCTCGACTCAGCAAATTCCAAGATAGTTGTCTCACCTACACCAAAACGGACGCCGCCGACAGCGTTGTAGAATTCCCGCCGCGCGGTTCTGATCCGGGCAAGCATCCGCACCAGCGGGCGGCTGGCACGTTCAACGATCGGCAGATCGAGTTCCCCGCCGGTGGGGTCGTACGGCAGCGGCCTCGCTTCGGAGTCGAGAGCCACAAGACCTTCCGGTCCGGAAACGAAAGCGATCGGTTCTGCTTCAGTGACCGAAATCCTGAGCGTTGCCGGCAGCCTGCGCGCGACCTGTACGTCAACGACCCCTGGCATCGCCGCCACCCGACGTTCTATCACGTCGAGATCGGAGAAGAGACTGTGGTTCGGCTCCAGCTCCAGGGCGTCGAGGACTCCCCCTCGGTCCAGGTGTTTTACACCAACCAGCTCGACGCTGCGCACCTGAAAGAATTTGAGCTGCCTTAACCAGAGTGGCGACGTCAAGCCGACCAAGGCCAATACGCCCAGCGCAATGACGACGTCAATCCGGAGCTTCACGCTGCTGTCCCCGAGAGTCCAACCAGAAGCTCTCTCCCAATGCGCGTAATATCACCCGCCCCAAGCGTCAAAACCGTATCTCCGCCGTCAACAAAATCGGATAGGAAGCGAGCGAGTTTATTGGCTTGGGGCACCCAGTGGCACTCAGTTCCTGCCTGAACAACCACGTCGGAGACCATCCTACCACTCACTCCGGCGATGGGTTTCTCCCTGGCTCCATAGATATCGGTGACGACTACGACGTCGGCATCCGTTAGCGCGTTACCCAATTCAGCACCCATAGCTTGAGTGCGCGAATAGAGATGGGGCTGGAAAACCGTGATCAGTCTTGAATTGGGGAATCTCTGACGCGCCGCGTCGATCGCTGCCGCTACTTCCGTGGGATGGTGAGCATAGTCATCCACAACCGTGACTCCAGCACGGGTGCCTAGAATCTCAAACCGTCTGGTAACTCCCGTGAAAGCCGTCACGGCCGAGCAGGCAGATCCTATGTCTACGTCCAATGCCGCCACTGCGGCTATGGATGTAGCGGCATTGCGAATGTTGTGCAGACCCGGCACGGAGAGTTCCAACCGGTACTCTCCACCATCGGGAGAATGAAGCGTGGCGCTCGACTTCTCTGCCACCCGTATCACCTCTGAAACGCGAAAATCCGCGCCCTCATCGAAACCGACGCTCCACACCGGTGCTGACAGCCGGCTCGCGATCTTCTTGGCACCCGGATCATCAGCGCCTACGATCGCTCTGTCCGCACGATCGGCAAACTCGACGAATGCATCCTCCATCAACTCAAGAGACCCATAGCACTCCAGGTGGTCGGCCTCAACGTTGTTCACGACCGCTACGGTGGGCGACAACGCCAGGAACGAACGGTCGTATTCATCAGCTTCGACAACGTACAGCGCACTTCCGCCCGAACGCGCATTGCCGCGCCATTTAGCGACGCGGCCGCCCACGATCCCCGTTGGATCGCGTCCGGCGGCCGCAAACAGATCCGTTATCATTACGGTAGTCGTCGTTTTGCCATGCGTTCCGGAAACGGCGACTACCGTTCCCCCCTCCACAACCGCCTGTAGGGCCTCGGCTCGCCTCAGAACTGGCAGTCCGGACTCCCGGGCAGCGATCAGCTCAGGGTGGTCCGGCTGGACCGCTGAGGTGTGTATCACCGCCCGTGCTCCCTTGACGTGCCGCGGGTCATGGCCCTCAAGGAGCCCGGCTCCCGCTAAATCCACATCCCGGACAGCTCCGGGGTCGACGTCGCACCCGGTCACCACCACCCCCCGGTGCTGCGTAATGAGCGCAAGCGCACCCATCCCGGCGCCGCCTATTCCCATGAAGTGAATGGGACGAGAATCGTCGGGGTCGAACAGATACATCAATGGCTGGCTAATATAAGAAAATGGCGAAAGTTATGAAAGGCTTTAGACTTAGCTCACTATACCGAGCAGCTCAGAGGCCGTCTCAGAGACTGAATTCGGCCTGCCCCGCCGGGTCGCGGCGGCGCTCATCTCACCCAGTTGAGAACGGGACTCGAGCAGCCCAAGCAGTACGTCCCTCAAGCCCTGAGGTGTCAAATCTGGCTCTGGCAGGTGGACCGCCGCCCCGGCAGCGGCCATTGCGCGGGCGTTCTGCGCCTGATGGTTCGCGGCGGCCGTGGGGAGCGGGATCAGGATGCTGGGAAGTCCCCACGCGCAAAACTCGGCTGTCGACATCGCCCCCGCCCTCCCGATAACCACATCGGCTGCCGAGTAGGCTTCCCGAATGGGATCCCAAAAAGCCTTCACGATCCTTCGGGGTGGGTCGTGGAGGTGTTTGTACTGGTCGAACATCCGAACGCCCGTACTCCACAGTACCGTCACCATCTCAAGCGGGGTACCCAGCATGGACGCGAACGCCTTATTTAGGGAGGCGGACCCCTGGCTTCCCCCCATCACCAGGACCGTAGGATTGTCATCGGGGATGTCCAGTTTGTTTCGGGCGGACCTCTTGTTCCGCTCCGTCGGCGGAGGTTCGATCGGGTTGCCGGAATCAAGGATAATCTCTGGAGCGGCGCGAAGGTGCGGCCGAGCTTCGGGAAACCCCAGGTGAATTTGCTTGGCGTAGGGGGCAAGCAAGCGCGTGGTGAGACCAGGATAGGCGTTTTGCTCTTGCAGTGCGATCGGCTTGCCCTTCCTGACCGCCGCGAACAGAACGGGTCCCGCCGCGTAGCCTCCGGTTCCAACAACTAGAGCTGGATTTTCCTCTTCGACTACAGCATAAGATCGTCTGAGAGCCCTCAACGCAGTTACCGGGAAAGCCACGTTGCGCCAGATCTCTCTCCGGTAAAGCGGCTCCGACGGTATCAATAGAAATCTGTACGGACGATTGGGAAGTAGAGAAGCCTCAATACCTCGTTCAGATCCCACTAACACGACGTCGACCCCCGGACGGGTATTCAGCTCCTCGGCGAGTGCCAAAGCCGGCATCAGATGTCCGCCTGTTCCCCCGCCTGCGATCAAGATCTTCATCGACGCGGTTTACGCAGTAAAGCCTGATCACCAATGTTCATCAGAACCCCCGTTGCCAGCATAGCGATCAGTAAGTTTGAGCGACCGTAGGAAATGAACGGGAGGGGTAGGCCTGTCGTTGGCACCAGCGCCATCGTAACGGCCATGTGGAAGATCGCGGTAACACCGATGAGCGCGGTTAGCCCGACACCCAGGAGAGTACCGAACGGATCGAGAGCGTTTCGCGCAATCCTGAGTCCGAGGAATAGGAACGTCGAGTAGAGCAACAACAAGGCTGAAACGCCAGCGAACCCCCACTCCTCTCCAATAGTACTGAAGATAAAGTCCGAGTAAGCGTAGGGCAGATACCCCAGTTTTTGCAGACCCTCTCCAAACCCCACTCCCATCAGTCTCCCCGACCCAATACCGATCAGAGACTGTCCGATCTGCCAACTAGTATCCAGCGGATCGGCACCGGGACTCAGAAACGACGCGATCCTGTGAAGCCTGAATTGCACAGCGGTAAGCTCGCGCCACATAAACGGCAACGCGACAACAACAACCAGGAGAAAGTGGCCGATTCGCGCACCTGCCACAAACAGAATCGCTGCCACCAGGAGGCCGACTATCACTGCTGTTGACAGGTCTGGTTCGAGCGCGATGAGCACAATAATAGGAATTACTATGACGAGAAAGGGTACGACACCGAGCTTGAAATTCCGCACTCCCTTCCCCTTTTTGGCTGCCAGCATCGCCGTCCACACTATCACGGCGAATTTTGCTACCTCCGACGGCTGAATTGTGACTAACCCCAGATCGATCCACCTCCGAGCACCGTTTCTCACCGGCGCAAGCGTTTCGGTGAAAGGAAGGAGAAGTAGGGCAAGAATAAAGGCGGCTGCCCCGACTAGCGGCCAGGCCCATTTTCGCCACAGTGCGTAATCGAGCCTGGCCCCCATTAGCAGAAAGATGATCCCCAGCACTGCGCCGACCAACTGTCTCAGCGCAAACGTCGTACCCGGAAATCCGTTCTGGACAGCAACGACCGAACTTGAACTGTAAACGGCTGCGACCCCGAAGACAGCGAGCGTCACAGCGATGAGGCCGAGGAGGCGAGATTCCCAGGCGGCGAGTTTGGGCGCCTTTCGTCTTGCCTTCACAGACTTTTGATTAGCTCTTCGAACCGTTGACCTCTCTGTTCATAACTTTCGAACATGTCAAAGCTAGAACACGCAGGTGAGAGAAGTACTGCCTCTCCAGGCGTGGACGTGTCGCTGGCGATAGTGACGGCTGCCTCAAGATTGTCGGCGATGACTACGTTGCACTCTCCGGCCAGGTCGGCCGCGATGCGTGGAGCAGCTTCACCAAAGGTGATCACTCCCTTGCAAAACGGCCTGGCAGCATCCGCCAGGGGGCTGTACGGCTCACCTTTGTGGCGGCCCCCTATCAACGCTATGAAGTTGCGATCCATCGATCGAAACGCCACGAGACTGGACGTGACGTTAGTAGCCTTCGAGTCGTTGATCCACAAAACACCGGCGACCTCAGCAACCACTGCCAGGCGATGAGGCAAAGGTTGGAATTCTGCGAGAGCATCAGCGATATCTTGCTGTGAAACTCCCGCCACCTGACTCGCAAGTGTCGCCGCCAGAGCATTGGCAACGTTGTGGTCGCCTAGCAGCCGAAGCGCCGATCGGTCGATCAGCTCATTATCTCCCAGCATCAACAGCCGCGCGATCGGGTCATACCACGCGTCAGCGGGACGTTGCAAGCTCCACGTGAGTCGCTTACCCCTGGCACCACTCGCCATGTCTGCCACTTCGATCTGATCTCCGTTCAACACCCAAACCGAATCCCCGGAAGCATTGGCGAAAAGACGTCTCTTGTCGGCATAGTAGCTCTCCAGGTCTGGATACCTGTCCAAATGATCCGGTGAAAGGTTGGTCACGACCCCGACTGCCGGCGTCAACGTGTGGCAGTCGTGCAACTGGAATGACGATGCCTCGACGACCGCCCATTCCGGATGCGAATCTTCCATGGCAATCTCGATGAGCGGCCTACCAATGTTACCGGCGACCTGCGATCGTATCCCGGCGGCATCAAGCATCACACCTGTGAGAGCGGCGGTAGTGCTCTTTCCGTTAGTTCCAGTAACGACAATCAAGCGGGTACTAGGCAGGGCCCGAGCGGCCAGCTCCAGTTCAGCCACGATCTCCACACCATGCGAGCGGGCGGATTCGATGACGTGCTCATCGGGGGGAATTCCGGGAGACACCACGGCAACCGCCGCAGCTCCGATCCGCTGGGTGTCGTGACGGCCGAGCTCGACCGACACTCGGTCGCTAGCGAATTCTCGCGCGGATGATCGCAAGGACGGGGAATCTGAAAGATCTGACGCGTAAACTCTCAGGCCCTGTGACGCCAGCCAACGAGCCGCGGCGACTCCGGACCGGGCAAAGCCCAAAACTGCGACTTCACCATCTCGCCAATGCGGCGGTATCATCTAATTTTTAGAGTGGAGAACGCGATCAGTGCACAGATTATGCCTGCAATGTAAAACCGCGCCACAACCTTCGGTTCTGGCCAACCCAGTTTTTCAAAGTGGTGATGGAGGGGGGCCATACGCAGCACTCGGTGGTGGTCAGCGTATTGTCGCCCGCCGTGCAGTTTGCGCCATTTGTAAACGCCCGTCTGCAGCATCACAGACACCGTTTCCGCCGCAAAGACACCGCCGATAATCAACAAGAGAAATTCAGATTTGAGAAGTATCGCCACTGTGCCGAACGCACCGCCAATGGCCATGCTGCCCGTATCTCCCATAAAGACTTGGGCAGGGTGGGAATTGTACCACAGGAAACCCAACAGTGAACCCATCAGCGCGGCGCAAAAAATAGCCAACTCGCCCGAACCAGCTAAGTAAAACACACGGAGGTACTCAGAGGCGTCGACGCGGCCGTAGAGGTAGGCGAACAGAGCAAACGCCGCGGCTGCAATTACACTCAGACCAGCGGCGAGACCGTCCAACCCATCCGTGAGATTAACTGCATTACTTGTTCCCGCCACTACAAGTGTTGTGAAAGCCACATAAGCGAGCGGCAGCATCATAATAAGAGTGTATTTGAAGAATGGAAGCGTGGTCGAACTCGATGGAATCACGGTGGCCACAGGATCGAGCACAAGATACGTCCCAAGGGCAATGCCAAAAGTTACTTGACCGACGAGCTTGTAGCGCGCAACCAGGCCTCGCGACTTTCCTCGTACTACTTTAAGGTAGTCGTCGACGAATCCAATGATCCCCATCCAAAGCGTCGCCGCGATGGCAACGAGTACGTACTTGTTGTCAATCCGCGCCCACAACAACGTCGGTACAATGGTGCAAAAAATTATGACCAGGCCACCCATGGTGGGCGTCCCCTGCTTTGAATGGTGACTCTCGGGTCCGTCGGCCCTCACTACCTGGCCGATTCCATTGGCCCTCAGCAGTCGTATTGTGGGCGGTCCGATTATCCAGACAATCAGGATGGCTGTACCCATTGCACCAGCGGCCCGAAAGGAAATGTAGACGAACAGGTTGAAGACCTGATAGTCCGACGCCAAGGGTGTGAGCAATTCGTAGAACACCGACGCTACTCCCGGGTTATCAGCGACGCGACGCGTTCCAGGTGCACACCGCGCGACCCTTTCAGCAAGATCAACTCTCCGCCCTCCAAGCCGGCCGACAACAGCGCAGCGGCCTCCTCCGCATCGTTCGCGTACACCAACCGCTTGCCCAACGCCGGGCCGTACGCTCTGAACGCCGCTTGGAACTCTCCCACCGCTATGACCAGATCGGGGTTACATCCAACCGCCCCCCGAGCCACCTGCTCGTGCAGCAATTTACTCTCCTCGCCGAGCTCCAGCATAGATCCCAAAACCAATATCAGCCGTCTCTCGCCTCTGACACGCTTCACAGCATCCAGGGCTGCAATCACTGATGCGGGATTGGCGTTGTAGGAGTCGTCAACGATCAACATATCTCTGTGTTCCAGCAGCTCGCAGCGGCCGGTTGGCAACTGGACCGCGGCGAACGCCTGGCTTACCGAATGCAAGTCAAGCTCAAACTCCCTAACCATGGCAAGGGAGAACATCGCGTTCACAGCCTGATGACGACCCATAGCAGACACCAGAAACTCTTGACCCATGAAGCAAACCGTCGGTCGGCCGAGATCATCAAACGTGACCTTGTCAGGATGTACTTCCGTTTCAGGGCCGAGTGAGACCGCAACCGCTCTGTCCGCGCGTTTCCGCGCTTCTTTCAAGAGTGATGCCGGCTCCGCGCCTACAATGGCCAAGTCGGCGCCGTCGAGGAGCGAAAGTTTTTCGTTGACGGCAGCAGCGAGCGTCCCAAAACCATCTAGGTGAGCTACGCTCACATTCGTCACGACCGCCACTGCAGGTACAATGACGTCACGAAGTCGGCCCACCTCGCCCACTTCGCTGGCTCCTACCTCGACGACTAGCGCCTCCGTGTTGTCGGGAGCTTCCAGTAAGGTCAGCGGCACACCCACGAGATTGTTGCGATTCTCCCGTGTAACATGAACGTTCCATCTCGTGCGTAGCGCGGCAGCAACCATCTCCCTTGTCGATGTCTTGCCATTGGTTCCGGTGATGGCAACAACCGGCCCGCTGAACTGGCTTCGCCTCGCGCCTGCCAAGACTCCCAACGCGTGCTTGGTGTCAGGAACCTCGATAAGGCAGATCCCATCGAGCGGAGGTGTGCCCGCCCGTACCACCGCGGCCACCGCCCCTCCGTCACGTGCCTGTTCGAGAAACTCATGCCCGTCGAAACGATCACCCCTGAGCGCCACGAAAAGCGCTCCCTGCTCGAGACCACGCGTGTCAGTACTGATACATGGGAACAACAGTTCTTCTGGAACCGAAACCGACAGGACCTCAGCTACTCTACGACCCGTCCAAACAGTCACTCCGTCCCCCTGACGACCAAGGCTTCCCGGACTATTGTGGCTTCATCAAAGGGAATACGCTCCGAGCCAATCAGTTGATAGTCTTCGTGACCCTTTCCAGCAAGAAGCAACGTGTCGCCCTCTCGGAGCAAACCAATGGCTCGATTGATCGCCTCGGCGCGTTCGGCTACTCGCATGTGGGCTACTCCTTGCATGCCTTCTTCTATGTCCGAAACAATCCGCTCTGGATCTTCCGTGCGCGGGTTGTCGGTCGTCAGGATGACGACATCCGCCAGTTCCGCAGCTATCCGACCCATCTCCGAGCGTTTCCTTCGGTCTCTATCCCCGCCGCATCCAAATACGATCACCAATCTGCCACGTGTACCCTGTCTCAGAGTCCCTAGTACCAGTCGGTAGGCGTCGGGAGTGTGCGCGTAGTCTCTCACGATGACAAATGACCCACGCGTCAGCACTTCCATTCGCCCGGGAATCGGAGGAGCATCTACGAGACGAGCAGCTATTTCACTCGGGCTCATTCCCATAGTCCAAGCAGCTGCCGAAGCCGCTAGCGCGTTACTGACGTTGAATTCCCCAATCATCGCCGCTGCTACAGAGGTCTTAGTCCCACCGAGTTCCAGATCAAACGAGGTACCGTCTGCGCGCAGCCTAATGTCCTTGGCCCGCACATCTGCCCCTTCTGACATCCCGTACGTAACCCGCTTCAACTCCGGTCGCACCGCGAGTGACCGCCAGAGTTTGACATCCCCGTTAACCACTTCTGCGCCACCGTCAAGGACATAACCTGAGAACGACAATTTTGCTTCCAGATACCGCCCTAGATCCCCGTGATAATCGAGGTGTTCGTGGGTTATGTTGGTGTAAACTCCCACATGAAATCCCACCGACGCCATACGCTTCTGGTCGAGAGCGTGGGAGGACACCTCCAGAGCCACTGTTCTCACCCCTCGGCTGTGTAAGTCAGCCAACGTGCGGTGCAGTGAGACCGGATCCGGTGTCGTCAATTTCGATGCGTCGGCCAGCTTCTCACCGGCGCCGTCGACCGATCCAAGCGTTCCAACGGAGCCCGCCGTGCCAGCGAAATTGAGCATGTGGTGCAGGTAAGCCACGGTAGTAGATTTGCCGTTTGTACCGGTCACTCCAACTACGCGTAAATCGGCGGCGGGTGAGCGATAGTACATGGCGGCGGCAACGGACGCGGCGACTCTTGAATCCCCCACCAGGATCTGCGGAATGGGAGCGGGGCATCTCTTACAAACAAGCGCGGCGACGGCTCCTTTCTTAACCGCATCGCCGACGTAGTCGTGACCGTCCGCGGTCAAGCCGTCGATCGCGCAAAACAGTGCCCCTTGTGCCACACAACGCGAATCCGTAGTAACCGACTCGACATCTGCGGGGAGAGGGCCGACCACTTCGACCAGTTGACCGCGTTTGGCAAGCCCCCGCAACAGGTCTGCTAGCTTCACCGGTCCAGTACGCTGACGGCGGCAATTCTTATCAGCGAGTTAACGCTCACCGAATCGCCAGCCGGCGGAGATGTGCCTGCCGCTAGCCCCAACCCATCTATTACCGCTCGCAGTCCACTTTGGTGAAGTGTTTTCGCCGCCTCTCGAACATACATCCCGGCAACCTGAGGAACCACAGTAACGGAGTCCGTCATGTCGAGTCGCTCTACTCGGGGCCATGCAAACCGGTACACTCGTGCACGACGATCGATAAGGTCTGGAGATTCATCAACATCTCGCTGACGCGACAGTCGTATGCGGTCGATGGCCCCCGTCTGTGCTGCGAGAGCTTGTTCGATCACCGATCGCGTCACCGGCGCCGCAGTTACTGATCCGTAGGTCCCCCGCGGGTCGACGAGCTTGACGACGGTGACCAGCTGCGGATCGCTTGCCGGAAACATGGATGCGAAGCTCGCGGTGTAGGCGCCCGCTATGTACCCCGAGGCTCCTGCCCGGCGGGATGTCCCCGTCTTGCCAGCCAGTTCGTAACTTGTGAGGGCAGCTAGCGAAGCCGTGCCTTGGCCATAGACGACTCCTATCAGCATTTGTCTCAGCTTCGCCGCATTTGCTTCGCTCAAGACTCGCCGGACCGGTTCCGGACGATGCTCGTAGAGCATGTCGCCATCCGGTCCGCGCACCGCGCTAACCAGCGTAGGGCGCAACAGTAATCCCCCGCTTGCTATTACGCTATAAGCCGCCGCGAGCTGAACGGGAGTAGCGGCAAACTCGTACCCCATTGCAAGGCTAGCCTGCGAGAAACCACTCCACTCACGCGGTCGACGCAAAATGCCACGCGACTCCGAAGGATACTCGATTCCTGACGGACTACCGAAACCGAAATCTCTGAGAACTCCAAATTGAATCTCAGGAGGAAGTCGCTGCGCGAATTTTACTATTCCTATGTTGCTAGACAGCTCTATTACCGTAGAAAGCGTGCCCCACCCCATCTCATGGACGTCGCGAATAGTCCTGCCGGCGTAGTCGAATTCCCCCAGTTCTCCCCAAACCGAGTCCACTTCGGAAGCGAGGTCGCGTTCCAGCAGCGCTGCCGCGACGAAAAGCTTTGCCGTCGAACCGGGTTCGTATGGGTCGGTGAGCGCTGTCATCTGGCTCGTCCCGTCCGCCCTCATCGAAGCAAGTGCAAGTACCTCTCCCGTTGCCGGATCCATGACCACGACATCGCCACTCGACGCTTCAAGTTCCACGAGAGCGTCGAGCAGCGCGCTCTCTACGATGTCCTGGAGCTCGGCGTCTATCGTCAGGAACACATCGGAGCCGCGCGAAGGGAAAGCGTCGAGTCGCGCCGGCGACTCGTACCTTCGGCCCCTCATGTCTCGCAGCACGACCGCACTTCCGGAGACTCCGGCGAGCAACGAGTCCAGGACTCGCTCAATTCCGCTAGCCGGTCGGCCAGGAGAGCTCGGCCAGCCAAGGAGCGGTCGCGCGAGATCTGCATCTGGATGAAGGCGTGAATACACTGGTTCGGCGTGCACGCCGGGGATTTCCCTCACTCTCCTAATCTGTGCAGAGGTAAACGGCCCGTGAAAATAGGCATAGCCACTTCCGCGGACAGCGCGATCGACATCCGCCAGCGGAAGATCCAGGCTAGTTGCAATCTCTCGCACGTTACGGGAAACTTCTTCGGCGCTCCGGCGCGCATCGTTGATTTCATTGGGCGCGATGCCGAGGTGAAAGGTTTCTTGTGTAAGAGCAAGGGGGATGCCGTTCCGGTCATAAATCCCACCTCTTGGCGCTGGTAGGGTAATGCGCTCGGTGCGCCTCGCGAGAGCTTCTGCCTGGTGGCGGGAGCCTTCAACAATCTGCAACTGCGCAGCTCGACTCCAAACCACCAACACCGCAAGGGCCAGAGCGACCTTAACCGCACCAAGCCTTACCTTCATAGCAGCCATAGGTGTTTCGCTTAACCTCCGAGCAGCTCGAGAAAAACGATCTCGCTGTCTACGGCGGCCCGTAGTCCAAGGCTTTCCGCTCGGGGCACCAACACCGAACGGCTCTTAGCGGCCCTTATGCGCGCCGTCTGCTCCGCCTTGCTGGCTTCCAAGGCCGCTCGAGCAGCCCGTAGATTATTCAGCTGGTCGGCTGAGACTAAAGCTGCAGTTTGCCGCGCTTGGACCCACACTAGCGTGAGAAGTAGAAACGTCAGCCACAGCGCAACCCAATGTCTACCCTTCAACGTCATGAGCCTTTCGAAACACTCTGAGCTTTGCGCTTCTCGACCGCCGGTTCCGCACCACTTCGTCTGGGGCCGCAGTTATCGGTTTCCTGGGACTGCGCGTACCAAGGCTCCTACCGCGGCAGGTGCAAACCGGCTGCCGTGGCGGGCAGATACAAGACTTGGCCCAATTCGAAAACATCTGTTTGACGATTCGGTCCTCACCACTGTGATAACTTATCACAGTCAGAGTTCCCTCGACCTCCAGCGCTCCCCGCAAAACCGGCAGTGCCGAACTCAACTCCTCGAGCTCTCGATTCACAGCTATTCGTACGGCCTGAAAGAGTCTCGCGAAATCTGCCGGGCCGCTTCTGGACCCCAACACTGCCCTGATAGCTCCCACTAGGTCATCACTCGTTCGCAACGGCTTCGTCCGGCGGCGGCGGACAATCTCTCGGGCAAGACCAACCGAACGCCGTTCGTTCGCATACCGGCGAAACAGATCTGCGAGCTCACCCTCCGCAGACGAATTTAGCAATTCCGCCGCAGTCAGGACCGACCGGCGGTCCATGCGCATGTCCAGAGCGGTGGATCTTCGGAACGAGAACCCGCGGCCGTCAGCGTCAAGCTGGTGGGAGGAGACCCCCAAGTCGAGAAGTATGAAATCGGGCTTGAACTGCCCGATCTGCTGCAGCACCTGACTGTCGCCGAAACTTCCATGGAGAAATTTCAGACCCGCTCCCAGCCACTGCCGGGC
>JAZFQE010000229.1:0-2355 GCA_036444955.1 Gemmatimonadales bacterium | reverse complement strand
ATCTGTTTGATGGTCATGTCACTACGAAGAAAGGAAACGGCGTCTTCGATTATTCGATTAAGATCAACCACTGCTCTATCACTGTCCTCTCGGCTGAGAAATCGCCGTATTCCATGTACGACGGCTCCCGCCCGCTTACCGGCGGCGATGATGTCACCAATTATTTCTCCCAATTCATCCCCATTCGGCGGGCCGGTGCGTAAAATCCGCCGCGCAGCCTGCGCGTTAGCCAGAATGGCGGTTAAGGGCTGATTTAGTTCATGGGCCAAAGCGCCTGTCAGCTCGCCCATTGAAGCGCCGCGCGTAATGTATGCAACGTTATCCCGTTGCGTGCGGAGGTCCCCTTCAACACGCTTGCAGTGGCTGATGTCCCGGATGACGATCATCAGCATCCTGCCTTCTTCCGTGTCCAGCTCTTCCACGCGGACCTCAACAGGGAACATCGAACCATCCTGGCGCAATGCCCTGAGAGAGTGGTCGTTCCTCATACAGCACATGTGCGGCTCCGCCGGATATTCGCCACGGGGATTATCGTAGAGATTCCGCAAGGAGTCCGGAACGAGCGCCTCCAACGCTTGTCCAGACAACGCGCCGGGCCCATATCCGAATAGCGTTTCCGCCTGACTGTTCGCATAGGCGATGGTGCCATCACTGCGCGAAACCACGATCCCGTCAAACGCCGTCTCCGCCAGCTGCCTGAAGCGCTTCTCTTCGAATCTCAGGGTCAGCTTCGCTTTCGTCAATTGAAGCGCAGTGCCAAATATGTTGCTTACCAACCTGAGTTGCGGGATTAATGACTCCGGCCAGACATGAGGTCCATTTATTTTGGTGGCTACCAATAACCCCGTTGAGTTACCGAGAGACATGAGCGGAACAACGAGCGCAGCCGCGATCCCTAGTCTCTCGAATAAGGTTCGATCCTCCCTCGCTTCCGAGGGCAGATCATCCAAACTCCCAAACGCGACTCTTTCCTTACCGTTTATGAGCCTATCGAGAATCCACGGGATTTTTCCTTCCGGTCCCGGTTCCTGATGCCTGGCTATCCCAAGTCTTACCGATCCATCAGTGATGTGGGCGCCTCCATCCTCTGAGGTTTCCCAAACGGAGAGGCCGTCGACGTCAAGAACATCTGCTACGCGCTGTAGGCCGTGCCCGAACTCTCCGTTGAGGTCGTCGCGCGGAACAGCGAGGAGTTCGGTGGACACCTCCGCGAGTACTTGATCAAACAGTAGTTCGCTCCTCCACCCATTAGGTTTCAGATCCCGAGTCTCCGCCCACCAGGGGAAAGGTTGAAATACCGATTTCCAACCAATTGGATTAATCCTTAAAGCGCTATTTCCCAACAGGTCCCTGGACACTTTTGCTTTACTCTTCTTTTCAGTGCACAGATAGATTTCCCATGTTCAGCCTAGAAGGGCCATTTCGGAACTCGGAAAGTTACTAGCGCTGGGAATTGACATGCCTTCGGCTGCAGTACCCCAAAAACGCCTCAACTGCCTGCAACGGTTCTGCGATCTAGCGACCGAAGGACGTTCGGCTATCTCGCTATTCGAGCGGCGGTAGCCCCAGGTGTTCTCGTATCGCGGGCCGGATGCCGTTGATGTTCGTCACGACCAGGTTCTGAAGTCGCTCGATGGCCTCTTCCTGGCTCGGGGTTTCCTCGTCGAGCCAGACGGCACCCGCCGATATCAGTTGCGCGCCGGCCTCGCCGATCACATAGATGGCTATATGGACGACGGCGAGAAGGTCTTCTTCGCCCGAGGGACTGAGCTCTCTGGCGAACGCCTGCAAACTGGAATAGACGTCCGGAGAGACCGCGTCTCTGACGGACTCGAGCGTCGACCCGGCTCCAACGGCCGCGGGCCTCATCATCAGGATGACGCCTACCCCTTCGGACGCCAGGCGTTCGATGAAATCAGCATCATCCACGTCGGTGACATCGGGCACGAGGTCGTAGCTCGTCACCGCGTCGTAGTTGTGCTCGAGGGCCTTGGCGACCAAGCCTTCTTCGAATTCAGCCCTCAGCTCCCGTTGCGCGGCGAGCGCCACGACGGCGGATTTGACGGTGACGGTTTCCTCCGCCACGGCGACATTCAAAGACGCGCCAAGGGCCAGCGCCAGAACCACGCACCTCATGACAGGGGCTCCGAATTCCACAGCTTGACTCACTTTTATTTCCCCCGGTCAGCAGAGGTCAGACGCCTGGCTCGGACCTGGGCTCGGCTGCTGCGCAACGGGTTCGATAAGTGGCATGACGCCGCAACAGCAGAGGACTAGAAACTAGCGGCCGGAACTCGCCCGGCCGCTGAACCTGCTTAGGATCTTGAGATATAGCCTTTGCCTTCCAGGCACGCA
>JAZFQE010000228.1:0-4084 GCA_036444955.1 Gemmatimonadales bacterium | reverse complement strand
GCGCTAGGGGTGGCCTCGCTCGGTCACCGAAAGAAGATGCTCAACTCTATCGGGATCCTGCGTTCCGAAGAGGCTCGAGTAGCTAAATCTGAACTCGAATCTATCTCTGTTTCTATCGATAAGGCAGAGGCCGAGCGCCGCCAGCTCACGGTGATGTTCTGTGATCTCGTGGGCTCGACCGAGCTTTCCCAGCAGCTCGACCCTGAAGATCTTCGCGACGTGAATCGGGCCTACCAGGATGCTTGCAAGGCAGCCATCGAGCGGTATGACGGGTATGTTGCTCGATACATGGGCGACGGGGTGCTCGCCTACTTCGGCTACCCCCAGGCGCACGAGGAGGATGCGGAGCGAGCCATTCACGCGGGTCTAGGGGTGGTTGACGCGATGGGCGACATCAACGACACCGTGGGCGACAAGCAGGGCATCGCGCTGGGTGTTCGCGTCGGCATTGCCACTGGTCCGGTGGTGGTGGGAGATCTCATCGGCGAGGGCGCTTCCCAAGAAAGCGCGGTGGTCGGCGAGACGCCGAACCTCGCAGCGCGTCTACAAGCGCTCGCCGCTCCTAACACGGTGTTAATCGATGCTGGTGCTCACGCCTTGGCAGCGGGTCATTTCGAGTACGAAGACCTTGGCACTCATGAGTTGAAAGGATTCGCGGAGCCGGTGCACGCTTGGCGGGTCACTGCCCCCGCGGCGGCGGAGAGTCGCTTTGAAGCGTTGCACATAACGGGCTTCACCCCGCTCGTTGGCCGCGAGCACGAGGTTGGTTTACTACTCGACCGTTGGGAGCAGGTAAAGGAGGGTGATGGCCAAGTGGTTCTGCTTTCGGGCGAGGCGGGGATCGGGAAGTCACGGCTCACCCAGGCTCTACACGAGCGCATTTCTATAGAGGAGTCTATCCGGTTGCGCTATCAGTGTTCAGCGTACCAGACGAACAGCCCGCTCCACCCGGTGATCGCACAGCTTAAGAAGGCAGCGCAATTTGATGAGCAAGACTCACCGGATGCCAAGCTCGATAAGTTGGAATCATTGCTTGAGCAGTCATCACAAGATATTGATGCGCTAGCGCCTCTATTTGCTTCCCTTTTTTCGATTCCAGTCGAAGGCCGCTATACGCCTTCCGAAATGACGCCCGAGATGCAGAAAAAGAAGACACTGGAAGCCCTCATCGGACAGATCGAGGGTTTAAGCCAGCACCGGCCGGTTCTGCTTTTCTTTGAGGACGTTCACTGGGCGGACCCCACAACGCTCGAGCTGTTGACACTTATGGTCGACAAAGCGCAAGGCGCGAGGGCACTGCTGCTAATCACCTTTCGCCTAGAGTTCATTTCACCTTGGGCGGGCCACACACATATCACGTCACTCACCCTAAATCGCTTCAGTCGGAGCCAGGTCACCACGATGCTGGAGCGGCTCACGGGTGGAAAACCACTGCCCGATGAAGTACGTGACCAGATTGTCCAGAAGACCGACGGTGTGCCGCTGTTTGTCGAAGAGCTAACCAAGGCAGTGCTGGAATCGGAGTTTGTAACGGAACAGGAGAGGGCATACGTGCTGACGGAATCGCTGGCGCCGTTGGCATTACCATCGACGTTGCACGATTCGCTGATGGCTAGGCTTGACCGGTTGGGTCCGGTGAAGGAAATAGCGCAAATCGGTGCGGTCATTGGCCGAGAATTCGAGCACAAGATCCTGGCGGCGGCGTCGCCGCTTCCGGAGAACGGGCTTCGGGACGCAATGTCTCAGCTCATTGATGCGGGACTCGTATTCGCTCGAGGCACAACACAGGGGGTGAGCTACAAGTTCAAGCATGCTTTGGTCCGTGACGCGGCTTACGACAGTCTGCTTAAGAAAAAGCGGCGGCAGTTACATGGTCATATTGCGAAACTACTGGAGGATGACCTGGCCCAGAGCGCGGGGACCGCGCCGGAGTTCATCGCGTATCACTACACCAAGGCCCGGGACCACGAGCGAGCGATAGACTATTGGGAACTCGCCGGTAAACATGCTACGGCGCGAGCGGCCAGCCTCGAGGCCATAAGCCATTTCTCCGAAGGACTCCAGCTACTCACGAATCTTCCGGACACGGTCGATCGCCAGCGTCGAGAAGTTGCTCTACAAATTAATATGGCAAAGAGCATGTACAACGTGGAGCGGCTCGAAGAGGCGCTCGAAATTCTAGAGCGGGCCAAGCCCACGGCAGCCGAACATGGTTTCAATCTGGAACGCTCGACGATCCACCATCTCTGCGGCGCTTGCCACGATCTCCTCGGAAACAATGACGAGTGCATGAAACAGTACAAGTTGTCGCTTCGGCATGCGAGGGTGGCGGGTGTGGCGGAACAGGAGGCGCGTGCGTTGGGCGGGCTAGGTGATGCATTTTACGTGCGCGGTCGTGTGATTACCGCGCACGAACACTACGATCAATGTATTGAAATCGGCCGGCGCATTGACGACGCACCGATATTGGCTAAGTACCTTCAAATGCGGGGAGTGACCTGGTTTTTTCAGAACGCGCTGAGTAATGCCTCTACAGACCTGCAGGCCAGTGTCGAGACGGCGAACAAAGCCATGAATCGTCGGGCCGAGATGCAAGCCACACATTGTCTGGGGTACGTTCTTTACGAACGTGGGGCATTTGTCGAAGCAGTGCAAATATTTGAGCGAGCACTTGACTTGGCGCGCCGAATAGAAACAAGACGTTACGAGCCTGTCAGTCTTTTGTTCTTGGCGGAAATTGCGGCGCTGGCCGGCCGTTGGTCTGAGGCGAGCGAACTCGCCAAAGAAGCGCTGGCGATTTGTCGCGAAACGGGGATGATCTTTCTGGGTCCTCGTGCTCTGGCCAAAGTTGCCCTGTGCACGGGCGATAGAAAGGTTGCGGAAACCGCGCTACGCGAGGGCAAGAACCTCCTCGAAGGGAAAGAAAGTATCTGCCACAACTACCTCTGGTTCTATCGGGATGCGCAGGAGGTGTGTCTACGGTTCAGGGAATGGGACAGTGTGGATCGCTATGCCGACGCTCTCGAAGATTACACGCGCCCAGAACCCTTTCCTTGGACAGAATTCGTCATTTCGCGAGGACGCGCATTGGCAGAGTACGGCCGAGGCAAACGGGAGACCATTCTAATGGAAGAGATAAAAAGGCTGCACGATGAAGCTGACCGAATCGGTTTAGGGCGGGCGCTACCGCGGCTGGAGGAGGCACTCTCAGTGGGGTGATTGGCGCGTGTTCACCGTCCACGCGTTACCGTGTTACCAATTCCGTTGCACGCCCCCTCACAGCGTTTGACTCGCGAATGTCTGGATTTGAGGTATATCCGGACGTTCAAAGCTAAGTATTCACGACGCCTGAGTGTCCGGTTGTGGCCGAGGCTGTTTCGAAACGGCTGGATGCTGTAAACTGATCATAGATCCAGCCGAGTTGAGATTCAAATGTCCCGTTTCATTGAAGGTGAAGATCGGACCCAGGCCTCGCTGTTCCCCGAACGACTCGACGACTACATCGCTGAAGACAATCCGGTTCGCCTGGTCGAAGCGTTTGTTGATGGGCTCGACTTGAAGGCGCTGGGGTTTAAGCGCGTTGAGCCTCGAGCGACCGGTCATCCTGCGTATCACCCATCGACGCTGCTGAAGATTTATATTTACGGCTACCTCAATCGACTTAATTCGAGTCGACGGCTTGAGCGTGAGTGTCAACGCAACGTGGAGATGATGTGGTTAACGTGTCGGTTGGCGCCGGATCACAAAACGATTTGGGAGTTCCGCAAGGATCACAGCAAGGCACTGGGTGGGGTCTGTAGAGAGTTTGTCGGTGTGTGCCGTCGGCTGGGATTGTTTAAGCAAGCCTTGGTAGCGATTGACGGCAGCAAGTTCAAAGCGGTGAATCATCGAGACAAGAACTTCACGAAGAAGAAGATGAAGACGCGCCAGGAGCGCGCTGCGCGTCACATTGCACGGTACTTGGCCGAGCTCGACGAAGCCGACCGCTCAGAGCGCGGCGTGCCTGAAGCGAAGGTTGGAGACTTAAAGGAGAAGGTCAAAGCGCTACAAGAGGAGATGGTGCGCCTGAAAGCGTGGGATGAAC
>JAZFQE010000227.1:0-2850 GCA_036444955.1 Gemmatimonadales bacterium | reverse complement strand
CTCCGCTTAGAAACGTCGAGTCTCTGACCTCGGCCAAGGTCACTCCGTTGACCACAAGCTCCAAGGCATCCCCGACGCAGCTCACTCGGATGTGATTCTCCGCGCCCGGCCCGGTGTTGATCGCGGTGGAGAACATCCAATCGGTTAGCTGCACAAACTCCCCAGCAAAAAGCGCATAGACTACATACAGCCCGTCATTGCCGATTTCGAAGGCGTACTGATTATCCGCGTCCTGGTAGCGGCAGACCAACCCCCAGCTGTTGTCCGGCGTCGGAGTGTCGATCCGTGTATCGACTTCGACCACGACGTCGACATAATCGCCACCAGCAAGCGACCAGGTCCAAAAGTCGGGCAGGAAGACATCGATGAAGTACTCGCCTTCGAGGTAGCCGACCGCACTTTCGCCATCCGAGTTGATCAGCCATCCGCCGCCCGGGTCCGCGAAATCATCAAATAGAAGCACATCCGGAAGCGAAGCATAGTCCGGCGTCTCTACTCGCAGGTTATCGAATAGGACGCGCGCCCCTCCACCGTCATAAGTGCTGACCGTCAAGCCGATGTCACCCGCAGTCAGCCGATCGTCCTTTACGCTGGCAACCTCCTGGCCGTGCAAGGAAAGGCTCAGAGTGTCACCCACACAGGAGGCTGAGAGCCTGTTTTGAGCGCCGTCACCGGTAGCAATCGATGGCAGCTGTGACCATTCCAGCAAAGAAACAAACTCCCCCTGAAGGAAGGCGTAGATCGTGAAATACTGGTCGTCGCTGATCTCGAATCCGTAGTAGTTGTCGACATCCAAATATCGACAAACCACGCCCCAGCTGTTATCGCCCGCGCTCGCGGCTTGCTCCGTGCGTACATCGATCACAACATCGCTCAAGCTGAGTCCCGGGGTTGAGAGCGCGATCTGGTCTGAATCTTTTAGATCGAAAGAGAAGGCCTCGTCCCGGTAGCCATACGCCGAGGAGGCGGATTCGTTGATCTCCCACCCACTACATTCGTCGCTAAAGTCATCGAAAAAGATCCCCGAGCCAGGATCCGATTTGATGACTGGCAATAATGTCGCCTCGCCTGCCAGGCTCAATTTGTAGGTCGCCTCGACTTTTGTGCGCGGCGCCATGGCGGCAATCACCACGGTTGCCGCACTCTGATCGGGGCCGAGGACAAAACGGGCGCTGGCCGAGCCATCATCCGCGACCCTGAGCTTAAGCACTTCGCCGGGTAGAGCGACATAGACGGCCCAATCCTGGTCGACGGCCTGTCGCGTGCGCACAAAGCCCTCACCTACCCATCCGCCATCGCCGATGTCGACATCGTATAGGTAGTCCAGTTCTGGAATGACGATGTCGTCGATCGCCCAGCCATGCCCGCTATGCGGGGAGGCGGTTACGTACTCGAACCTGACCCGCACTTCAGAGTCCACGTACGGGGTCAAGTCTATGCGCTCGGACACCCATTCTGGGCGGGCACGGTTGCCGCTCACTCCGGTGTAGTTCGGCCCATAGTCGAACGCCGGATCGTAGCTGGTGTGGATGCCGTTCAAGAATTTCCAGGTCTGACCCCCGTCCGCCGAAATCGAGACGTAGCCGAGGTCCACATAGGGCTCGATATCGTGCCAGGTTTGGAAAATAAGGGTGGCGCGTTCCAAGCCGGTGAGATCGAAAGACCGAGTGAGAGTCGAGTGCACATTGTCTCCGCGATTTGACCACCAGAAATGCGTTCCGCTAGCGGCATTGGTCGGGATCGCGCCCACCTGAGCGGAACCTCGGAATCCAAGTTCCACTTCGCCCGCGCCCTCCAACCGCAGATAAGCCGCAGAATATTGAGGGAGGCGACCCTCGATGGTGCTTGGCAAAGTAGTAACTCGCCGAATGGGGCAGGCGGGGCGCAGCGTCTCTTGCGTATAGCCATAAGGGGGAACGGCACCTCCAAGTAGGTTGGCCACCGTCCAGTCCCCAAAAACCTTATGCGCGTCGATCCCTCTCTGGGCCAGCGACTGGCGGACTGCAGCCATGCCATCCTCCGGATGTCTGGCAAGTTCACGAATGAAATCGTCGCCGAATCGCTCCCATAAATACAGGAGAAAAAGATAGGAGCCTCCATAGTTGGGCAAGTTCTGGGCTGGATTGGAGGGCCAGGCATTGAGCTGAAGATCCGTGTTGGCAAGGAAGCTCGGGTGGGTCGTAGCTGTGTTGTATCCGACGATGCGCTCTGCAAGCTGAGCCAACCCCTCGTCCAGCCAGGTGCTTTCGCTCGGGTCGTTGCGCCACTGAATCATGTGTTCGAATTCGTGCGCCAAGGTCGCCATGTAATCATCTGAGCCGACCTCGAAGTCAGCCAGACTCACGTAGAACATCTCGCGTTGGTTGGAGAACGGCTCGACGGCAGAAAGATACTCGTCGGCGGAGCTGTATTCGCCGACCGCGTCCGGAATCATGGACAGATGCAGAATGGAAAGTCTCGGGTCGTTGTCGACTCCGGGCGACCATTCCTGTCCGAAAAAATCGCGCAGGAGGGGCACAATCTCACGCGCGAACTGATCGGCGGCGGTTGTGAGAGCGCCGGGGTCGACCGCCAATCCGTCCTCTAACCACATTGAGACGAGTTCGTTCTGATAATGCAGCTCGGCCGTGATTTTGGTGAAGCCCGTATCGGTATCTTCATCGCGTACGAAGAATCCGTCGACGGATCCAACCCTGTGTCCGGGAGCCTGCGCCAGGCTGCGTTCTGTAGGACCCTCGATCAGCCCATGCTCGAGCATCCAATCGACCGGATCATAGGACGGAACCGGGACCTCCAATTCAGCGCTTGCCTTCAGCGTTGATTGCTCAACCGTGGGTTCGACGGTTAACT
>JAZFQE010000226.1:0-3421 GCA_036444955.1 Gemmatimonadales bacterium | reverse complement strand
CATTCGCGGTCAATTGCAACACGTAGGTGCCCTCAACTGGGAAGCTGGCCGTCGCATTCACCATCGTGGCGTTGACAAGGGTCACCGACCCTGGCCCGCCCACCTGGATCCAGGCGGTGGTCACGGTGCTAGGCGGATCCGGCAGCCCGTCGTCCGAAACAGTTCCATTCAATGAAGCAGTCGTGGGAAGGATGATGGTCTGATCCCCACCGGCAGCGACGCTGGGTGCTTGATTGCCTGCGGATGGCTTCACGATCGTCAGGTAGTCCTGAATGAGGCCGACATCATCGAGAAATGTCGCGTCCAACCGATCTCCATCGATATTCAGCACGAGCGATCCGAGCTGGTTCAGCGACACATGCATCACCGGGTGGTTCAAAGATCCACCAGTCGCTTGCGCGGAGCTACCCGCTACGATGTAGATGGCGCCCTTGGATTCCTTGATATAGGCGCCATTCCCGTCCTCCTGCCCATCCCCATCGTCGACGCGCATCTGGTTGGTCAGGGTACTCGAGGTTCCGTAGTGCCCATCCACTAGGAACGACCGCTCGTACGCGTGGCTATGCCCACCCATGACCAGGTCGACCCCGTAAGATTCCAGAATCGGCAGGGCGTTTTCGCGCATCTGTATAAGCTGCGACTCTGTATCAGAGTTGTGCGAACCCTTGCTGTAGGGCGGATGATGCCAGAATGCGATGATCCACTTTTGGGTGGTCTCCGCGAGGTCGTTTTCCAGCCACGTCAGCATCGCGCCCCCCGGAGAGCGATCACTATCATGTGAATCAAGACAGACGAAATGGATGTTCGCGTAGTCAAAGGAATAATATGCCTCTGTGCCGGAAGCCAAGCCTCCTGCTTGTGCCGACTTGGGGAACGTGAAGCTGTCGTAATAGACTCCCGTCTGAGTCGCAGAGTCTGCGCTTGCCCCGTCGTGATTTCCCAGCGTGGACCACAGTGGAGTTTGTCTCAAGAGGCCTGAGTGCTGATCAAACACGGCAGCCTGATACTCACTGTCAGTGCCGGAGTTGTATGCGTTATCGCCAAGCATCAACCACACATCGGTATACCTGCTCCCGGTGAATCCCAAATAGGCATCGCGCACGGCTCGCGCGTTGTTATTCACGAGGCCCGAATCGCCGAGCACCCATACTTGCAGTGGTTTTTCCGTTCCAGGAACAGGTGAGGTCACAAAGAAATGTTCAGCATCGTCGCCCGCCAAGATCTGACTCGTCGTGCCGATGGCGTAGGAGTATTGCGTGTCGGCCGACAGCCCGGTCAGAAGAACCTCGTGTTCGGTTGTCGACGTAGGATCATCGACCTGGTTAACCAGGCTTCCTGGCGCTGCTCCATAACTGACCCGGCTATCGACAGCCACGTCTGTACGCCATCTCACAACAATGCTCGTCGGGGTGCCGCTCTGCAAGTATGGCCCCCGAGTGACTGTCTGGGCACTCGCCGGGGAGTTCAACGTCAAGGCACAGAGGCCGGCGAGTATCAGAACGAGAATGTATCTAGACTGAAGCAAAGGGGTCCCTCTCTGGTGCGGACAAACACCGCTCACTAAAAGCGGTCCGGGTCAAGAAGCGCACGCACGTGAGTTTCCAACTCTCGTACTGCCGGAACCTTTCGGAGACGAGAGGGCAGCGCCTCTATCGCCTTCACTGCATCGCGGTACGCTACCCGAGCCTCCTCCTCGCGTCCGGCCATCTCAAGAACCTCTCCTCGACGGACGAGCCACTTTTCTTTGCGCGACATCACGGTGAGCACTCGATCAATGCGTACGAGGGCCGCATCGTACCGTTGTCCTTCAACTTCCAGATCGATCGCGAGTGATTCAAGTAGGATCAGGGGGCCGAGCTTTCGATTCCAATCATCAAGGCTTTGTATCGCCAGCTCCACCCATGGCCCTCCTGCCTCGGCCAGTGCCTGCGCGTGCTCCACGAACAACACGGGAGTGGGATTGGGTGTCAGCGATAGGGTGCGCGCATAGTCCTGAGCAGCTTCCAGAGGGAGACCAAGCTTGCGCAAGAGGCGCCCTCGCACCATGAACCCTCGAGCGTGAGTGGGGTGCGAATTCAACAAACGATCCAGCGCAAGCCGAGCCTCTGGGAGCTCTCCTGCCTCGAACAACAGACGACCTCGATGAAAGTGAACTGTTTCGTAATGAGGACTCAACGTGGCGACGCGGTCGAAATCTGCCAGCGCCGCATCGAAATGGGAGCTTTGGCGGTGTAATTCACCACGTTCCAAATACAGTTCCGCGTTATACGGATCGTGCTCTATCTGCAGTGTGATTCGCTCGATGCTGTCGTGCGGGTCTTCATGTGCCAGCCCGGGCGGAACACAGACAAGTGCCAGCCAGAACATCAACGTAGATCTGACTAGAGTGAGCAATACTGACGCTCTGCTCATTTTCCTCGTCCTTTTCATGGCTCGTTTACTCTGTGATGAGCATGGAATGTCTTTTTTCTGCATTGAGCTGGCGGCAACCCGGAACTCTCGTGCCACCAGTCCGCCACCCGCGGTCAAGAAGAGCACGTGTGCGGGTCTCCAACTCTCGCGTGATGCTGGAACCTTTCGGAGACGAGAGGGCAGCGCCTCTATTCGCCTTCAGCGCATCGGGCTGGACGAGAGGTAGATTCGAACCATAGCAGTGTCCGGGCAGGTGAGAAATACCGACAGAGATGGGACGACCCCACCTAAGGCGGGGACCCGTTTGGGGTGAGGCGAGGCGGCATCAGATCATCGGGGCGCTTGGGCCTGGCCCAGTCGGTGGAGGGGAGAGGAAGACACAACCATCAAGCCCAGAACAAATGTGTCAGGACCACTTTTTGTCCACAATAACCTTTTCTTGTCCACAATAACTTTGTAAGAATCTGGATCCTCCGCATTTCCTGAAGGTCAACACGAACGTTCACTCTCCGCGACCCCTCAACCTCATGTACACGTAGCATAAGATCCCGCCGGCATGTAAAGGGTGAGACCACGACACGCGGCGTTCCAGATTATGTTGGACAGCAGTAGTTCCTGACATCTTTTTCTGCGGCCCAGCCACATGGTCCCACAATCTAGGGAATCCACCAGCTTGCCCTCGAAGGGCTTGAAAGGGCCCGGCTTTTGCGTTAGGCTGTCTTTCCAGCCTTGGTATTCTCCCCGAGCGGCCGGTTCTCATTCATTCTCATAATCCAATGCCTCTTGGGGTCTGATCCGTAGGAAGTCCTGTGAAAGGAGCGCTATGACTGAGGGAAGCCCCGATCTGGATCAAGTGCCCGCCCCCATGCGTCAGCCGATCCAGGCCTACGCACAAACTGTGCAGTCGCTCGCCGGCGGGAATGCTCTGGCCTTGACGTTGTACGGCGCGATCGCCGCCGGCGTGTTCGACCCGAAGCTGCATACGGCGCGGAGCGTGGTCGTGCTGGAC
>JAZFQE010000225.1:0-3195 GCA_036444955.1 Gemmatimonadales bacterium | reverse complement strand
GCTCAGCGCACGAGCGGGTCGTCTGGGAACAGCAACCAGACGTTTGGAGTGAGACCATGCGGGTCAACCTTGATGGTCCATTCCACCTCTCGAGGCTTGTATTGAAGGGAATGATTGAACGCCGATTCGGGCGTATCGTTTATACGAGTTCTACGTCTGGCCTGGTCGCCGAACACGCCGCAAGTGCATACAACAGCTCCAAACACGGGCTGCTAGGGTTAATGCGCTCGGTCGCGACGGACGGCGGATCTTACGGTATTACATCGAACGCTGTTTTGCCCGGCTGGGTTCGGACGGAGATGTCCGAACGTTCAGCCCGCCACGAGGCGAAGGATCGGGGTATCACGACCGATCAGGTGTGGGAGGAACGGGCGGCATTGTATCCGCCGGGCCGCGTGGTCACGCCCCAGGAAGTAGCCGAGATGATCGCATTCCTCGCATCCGAGGAATCCAGCGGCGTAAGTGGAGAGGCGATCAGGGTTGCGCTCGGCGGCGTGTTTTAGGACCTAGAAGACGCCTTCGGGCGGCTCTCAAAGCATGCTAGGCATAGTATAGGCATACAGACACCGACCACCGAAGAAGATTTATGCAGGTACTAGTAGGAACGAGCGGGTACGCCTATAAGGAATGGAAAGGGATTTTCTATCCCGAGGACTTGCCGGCTGAGGGCATGCTCCGCTTCTACGGCGGGCAGTTTCAGACGGTCGAGATAAACAATACTTTCTATCGGTTGCCGTCGGAGAAAATGATCCTGAATTGGGCGGCCCAGGTACCGGACGCCTTCACCTTCGTTCTGAAAGCGTCACGCCGCATCACGCATATGAAACGGCTCAAGGACGTCAAGGAGCCGCTCGACTATCTGCTGCAGACTTCATCGGGCCTCGGAGACAAGCTGGGCCCTACGCTGTTTCAGCTTCCGCCCAACATGAAGAAAGACGTTCCGAGGTTGCAGCACTTTCTCGAACTCTTCCCCAAGCGGTGGCGCGCGGCCTTGGAGTTCCGCAACGTGTCCTGGTACGACGATGAGGTCTTCGACACATTGCGATCGCACAACGCCGCACTCTGCCTTGCCGACACAGAAGACAAAGAGACGCCGGTAATTGCGACGGCGGACTGGGGATACCTCAGGCTGCGGCGCGGGCGCTACGACGAGGAGGAGCTACTCTCTTGGAGCCAACAAATTGCAGATCAACCGTGGCAGAACGCTTTTGTCTTCTTCAAGCACGAAGATCAGGGGGTCGGACCAAAACTCGCCAAGCAGTTTATTGATTTGTTGCCAACGAACCCGGCTGATGGCGATGCGTGATCGACCAAGCGTCGCTCGACCGTTTTCTTAATCAGTCATCCGCGGCGCGCAGCTGGTATTCGAATTTGTGCGCGTCTTGGCCAGACCCGCGGCCGTAGTAGTGCCACTTAGGGAAGTTGAAGTCGGACGTGATGGACCGTGGCTGCAGGAGCACGGCCTGCAGAAAGGAATGGAGGTCCGGCACGTTGTAGAGGTTGACCTCATAACCCCAACGGTCCATGTGACCCAGGAGGTTCGTGAGGTTCGGGAGATCCCAGTTCACCGAAAAACGGTTGACGCCCCAGCGACACATCACATTGAGTACGTACTTCCCCTGATCCGGAAGCGTGACGATAAGGGGGGCGAGAAAATCGATCGGCCCTTGAATGATCGCCCCAGGCAGCTCACTGGCGAGCTTCCGGAAGCCCGTCTCGCCCAAGACTTCGAACGTTCCGTTCATCCAGAGTCGCTCAACAGGATAGTGACGCGCTCGAATGATCTCGATGATTCGGTCGAGGACGTCACCACCCTCCTTCAGATCGAACTTGACGGATTTGTCGAACTTCTCGAGCCGCGTCAGAATGTCGTCAATCAGGATGAATTCCTCATCCTCCATGAGGGGGGTCTTCTCCAACGAGTCGTGACGAAGAATGAGTGTGCCATCGGGTGCTCGTCGCACATCGAACTCGGCCCAGTGGATATCCGACGCGAGAAACTGCCGAATGTTGTCCTCATCGTTCAGCCCGTGCCACACGAACTGCACGCGTTTTGGCACGGCCTCTGCCATCATCATTTCGCGCAAGGCCTTCCGTGAGACCACCTGGCTGATGCGATAGTCCGCCCCGCCCGCGGTGCCGGCGGGCAGAGCCGAACGCTTGCTCTCAAAGATCGTGTCGGCGTGCAGCAACAAGATGTCGCCGGTCGCATCGGCATCGGCGACGGCCGTCAGATTGGCCGGCTCGTTGTCAATCATGGCGACCACGCGATATCCAGATTCCTGAAAATGTCGGATGCCTCGCACCTTTGCGTTTCCGACGTTCTCCTCCCACTCGCCAGGATTCATGAATAAGAGATCGTTCGAAAAGGTGACCCGATATTCCCTGCCTAGCTCGTTGAGCGACCGGAGGGTGTCCTCTCGAATCGCGGAAGGCCGCCCCGTGTTGAGACCGACGCTGGTGCGGGGTTGCAATTGGAACCACCGGATCACCTCCATCACACCACGAAACGCATGATGCGATTTCAAGATTGCTTCCGACGACCAACGCCTCTCGACATACCACCGATGCACGCGCTCCCGCTGCGCACGTGGGAGATTCATGCCCTCCAGCAAATGGTCGACTTGGTTTTCGTGCACGGAGATGTCATCAACGGCGAGACTCTTGAAGAAGTCGGTGTCATGGGCCTCGTCGAACGCTTTGAGAACGTGGTGGACCATACACCGCATATCCAGAATCGTCCCATCGATGTCGAACAGGATGAGCAGCTCGTCTTCCGGATAGCGCTTCCTGATCTTGTCGTAATGCTGCGCCAGCTTCTTCATCCAACTCGACATAAGTTCCTCCGACGTTCGCCTGCCGTCCTCAGCCTGATCGCCCAGCCATCTTCAGGATGCGATCCCACTGCCGTCTGTTGACGGGCATCACCGACAACCGAGGGATCCGCACGAGCGCTAGGTCGGAAAATACAGTGTCAGCTTTGATTTGGGCCAGGGTAACTGGTCGACCGAGCCGACCGGCCGCTTTGATGTCCATAACGACCAACTTGGGATCGGATTTTTCGGGATCGGGATAAGGGTTAGACACGATCTGCGCGATGCCGACCGCCGCCTTCTCCTTCCCGGAATGGTAGATGAGAGCTCGGTCACCGCGTCGCATGTTGCGGATATGCTTGAGGGCCAGGTTATTCCGCAC
>JAZFQE010000224.1:0-3426 GCA_036444955.1 Gemmatimonadales bacterium | reverse complement strand
AGCGGGAATCCATCTTCTAAATCCCCCTCCCGTGTATGGAGGGGCACAGACGAGGTAGAGAGACTGCACACCTCTCAAAAGTACCCATTGTTTAGCTATGGAATAGCCGTGCGCATTCAAATCCCTTTACCTTTTTCTAGGGGTTGGGTAGCATGGCCAAAGACTAAGAGGAACCGAAGC
Source organism: Gemmatimonadales bacterium (assembly GCA_036444955.1). Classification (GTDB taxonomy): domain Bacteria; phylum Gemmatimonadota; class Gemmatimonadetes; order Gemmatimonadales; family GWC2-71-9; genus B16T1B5. Next base: position 3,246 of record JAZFQE010000224.1, on the reverse strand, counting down.
AAATCCCAAACCCTGAATACCTCCTGATCATCCCTCCCAGGCTCATGCCAATACCAGAAGACCATGTCCGCGAAAAATTTGATGGCCTCTTATCCAAAGCGGGATGGAGCATTGAAGATCCCATTGGGGCCAATCTGTCCGTCGCCCATGGAGTCCGCCTCTGCAATTTTCTACTAAAATCTGACCATACCATTCCGTCGGTGACCATATGAGTAGGCTCGAAGATCTCCAACTCAATGCAGCGGTCCGTGGCATCGTGCCGGATGCCCTGGTTACCGTCGTGAGTGTGCAATGGTTTGGTTCGGAGGCACTCGAACTCACCTACAAAGACCCGGCTGGCCGTGTGGCGAACGTCCTTCTGTATCGCCACGACGAGCCCCGCCTTGAGGCCGTCGAGCAGGGGCGCCCGTGGAGCTTCGACGGCGATGGCAGTCTGTTCCGGATCGTGTCGGAAGCACACCGCATCCGCCTCGCCCATCTATTCGATCCGGTTTTGGCCGTCCACACGTCCCTCGTCGATCCTCTGCCGCACCAGATCACTGCGGTCTACGAAGCCATGTTGCCGCGCCAGCCTCTACGCTTCTTGCTTGCCGATGATCCGGGCGCTGGCAAAACGATCATGGCAGGGCTTCTCATTAAGGAACTCATTGCCCGAGGCGATCTGCATCGCTGCCTGGTGGTCTGCCCAGGCAGTCTGGCCGAGCAATGGCAGGACGAACTCTACCACCGTTTCCATCTTCCTTTTGAGATTTTGACGAACGACAAGCTCGAAGCCGCGCGCACGGGTAACTGGTTTCTCGAAACTAACTTGGTCATCGCCCGTCTCGATAAGCTGTCCCGTAACGAGGACGTGCGGGCGAAGCTCGCGGCCCCCGACTGCCATTGGGACCTCATCGTGTGCGACGAGGCGCATAAAATGTCAGCCACCGTATTCGGCGGCGAGATCAAGTACACCAAGCGCTACAGGCTTGGGCAGTTACTCTCCACGCTCACGCGTCACTTTCTCTTGATGACGGCCACACCGCACAATGGCAAGGAAGCGGACTTCCAGCTCTTCATGGCCTTGTTGGACGGCGACCGTTTCGAGGGGCGTTTCCGCGACGGCGTCCATGCAGCGGATGTATCGGATCTCATGCGTCGTATGGTCAAAGAGAGCTTACTCAAGTTCGACTCGACGCCGCTATTCCCCGAGCGTATCGCCTATACCGTCCCCTACAAACTCTCCAACGGCGAAGCGCAGCTATATAAGGAAGTCACCAGTTACGTTCGCGAGGAGTTCAACCGCGCCGAGGCGTTACAAAACGACAAGCGCGCTGGCACCGTTGGCTTCGCGCTTACCATCCTCCAACGACGGCTTGCTTCGTCTCCAGAAGCCATCTACCAATCCTTACGCCGGCGCCGTGAGCGCTTAGAGAAACGCTTGCGCGAGATGGAATTGCTCCAACGCGGAGCCGCCGCAACGGCCATGGTGGCCAATGGCCCTGCACTCGATGAGGATGATGTCGCGGATCTCGAAGAAGCACCAGACAACGAGGTTCAAGCTGCTGAGGAAGAGATTCTCGACCAAGCTACAGCCGCGCGCAACATTGAGGAACTGAAGGCAGAGATCGCGACGCTCCAGCACCTGGAGTCGCTGGCCCTTGCAGTCCGCCGCAGCGGTGAAGATCGGAAGTGGCGCGAACTGGCTAAGCTGGTCGGGGAAATCTTCACGCCTGCAATAATTGCGAATCATGTCGCAGAAGAGACGCCCTCCTATGGGGCCAGTAGCGTGCCTCGACCCACCCCATCGCCCCGGCAGAAACTCGTGCTCTTCACCGAGCACCGCGACACGTTGAACTACCTGGAGAACCGCATCACCACGCTGCTCGGCCGTCGAGAGGCCATCGTCATGATTCACGGTGGCTTGGGCCGCGCGGAGCGCATGAAGGCACAGGAAGCCTTCAAGCATGACCCCGAGGTGCAGGTACTCCTCGCCACCGATGCGGCCGGCGAAGGTATTAATCTTCAAAGGGCCCACCTCATGGTCAACTACGACCTGCCCTGGAACCCCAACCGTCTCGAACAGCGATTTGGGCGCATCCACCGCATCGGGCAGACCGAGGTCTGCCACCTCTGGAATCTGGTCGCGGAGGAGACGCGCGAGGGCGATGTCTACCTGACATTGTTGGAAAAGCTCGACGAGGCACGGAAGGCACTCGGCGGTCAAGTGTTCGACGTGCTGGGCAAGATGCAGTTCGAAGGTAAGCCACTCCGCGATCTCCTCATTGAGGCAATCCGGTACGGTGAGCGCCCAGAGGTCCAGGCCCGGCTTACAAGAGTGGTGGCCAATGCGTTCGACAAGGCCCAACTGCAAGATCTGCTGGAGGAACGAGCGCTCGTTCACGACGCCATGGATGCGAGCCGCGTGCAGCGCGTGCGGGAGGATATGGAACGGGCCGAAGCGCGAAGGTTGCAGCCACACTACATCGAATCGTTCTTCCTCGAAGCCTTCCAACGATTGGGAGGGACAGCGAAGCAGCGAGAGCCACGGCGGTATGAAGTCACGCATGTTCCAGCCCCTGTGCGCAATCGTGACCGCCTGATTGGTATCGGTGAGCCAGTTCTCCCACGGTACGAACGCATCGCATTTGAAAAGGCACTCATCGCCCCACAGGGTCAGCCCCTCGCGGCTTTCGTTTGCCCGGGCCACCCGTTACTGGATGCCGCCATCGACCTCACACTGGAGCGCCATCGAGATCTCATGCGCCGTGGTTCGGTGCTGGTGGACGAACGCGACTCCAGCGATCAACCACGCGTGCTTTTCTACCTCGACCACGCCATTCAAGACGCCAGTAGTGCTCGTTCGGGGGAGCGGCGCGTCATCTCTAAACGCATGCTGTATGTGGAACTTGATGCAGCGGGCCACGCGCGCCACCTGGGCTACGCCCCTTACTTGGACTACAGACCCCTGGCAACCGGCGAGCCTGACGTGGCAACGATCCTGGCCCGCCCTGAGTGCGGCTGGATCACACGCGATCTAGAACAAAAGGCTCAGGGACACGCCATTGGGAACGTGGTGCCGGAGCACTTACAGGAAGTGCGCTCCCGTCGTGTGGAGTGGATCGGCAAGACCCGAGCAGCGGTGAAAGAGCGCCTTACGAAGGAGATCAGCTACTGGGATCATCGCGCTGAACAGTTAAAGCTCCAGGAGCAGGCAGGCAAACTCAATGCTCGGCTCAATTCGCAAGAAGCACGGCGCCGAGCAGA
>JAZFQE010000223.1:0-2861 GCA_036444955.1 Gemmatimonadales bacterium | reverse complement strand
TCCGTCTGCGACAGCAGTGTGGCTGCCAGTCGCTGCGCCTCTTCGCCTTCAGCGAAAGGATACGCAGCTCGCAAGACCATCTCATCCAACTCTGGCTTGAGTCGTCGCGCCTCTTTCATCGCGGCGTCTCCTCAGTGACCGCTTCCGCCAAATGGCGATCAGTGGGCACGTCAGAGTGAGCAGCGAACAGCGCAACCAAAAGCCTTGGAGCGTCGTCGCGCAGCGCCGTATCGCGTGCCCCCGCCTCATCTGGCAAGGGCCCAGGCCAGTGCCACACTCCTACTTCGTCGGCAACGTTCTTAAGGCGCCGGCGCCCACATGCGGTCAGCGCCTCTCTTGCCTCACCGCGCGCGTGGTCATAGGCATGTCCCGAGACGCAGACGCCGCCGGGCTGTGCCAAGGCTTCAAGTCGGGCTGCAATATTCACCTGTTCACCGTGAATATCATCGCCGTCGTCGACGACCTCACCCACACTAATACCCATTCGAAAATCGAGAAGTGCCGTCGCCAAACTTCCTTGCATCGCGAGTGCGCAGAGCAACGCCTCCTGGACTGTTGGGAATTCCGCCAGGAATCCGTCCCCCGTACGCTTTACGATTTGACCGGCGTATTTGGAGATATTCGGGTCAATGACATCTGCGCGCGCCGCCGTCCATGCCTGGACCGTCGCATCGACGTCCTCCTCCACTAATCGTGTGTAGCCGGCGACATCAGCCGCGAGTACCGCCGAAAGTCGTCGTTTTTGCCGGGAGTCGTCCATAGTGTAGAAAAGTATACCCTAGCCCAATGAATAACTGGGGAAGCGAAACGCATCTTCCGCTTTGGGTTGGTGGCCGCCGATCGTCAATTGGCCTCTGGATGACCGCTTTCAGTATCAACCAGACGCTCATTAGCACCTGGCGAATGACTTTTCATGGCCTGGAGAGTAGCCCTGGGGAATTTCACCCCAAGGCCCTCGCAGAACCGGACGTGAACGTCTCCGCTCATCCGGCTCCCATCATTCAGCCGGGAAGGGGGCACCCAGGCGCCAGTGCGCAAAGAGCTCGGGGTGGTATTCCGCTACCTGCCCGAGCCAGCGTCTGGCACGCTGGGTGTACTGATCCTTCTTTTTGTATTTCCACTTGACCCACTTCACCAAGTGACGGTCGATGTGCCGCAGCACGGGAGCGAGTGAGGACCGCTGATACGCGCCGTAGTAGTTAATCCATCCACGGATGATGGGGTTAACCGCCTGCGCGAGGTCTTCCAATGACCGGCTGACACGGAAGTGGAGCCGCCAGCGCCGGACCTCCTGCCGGATCCGCTTTGCTGAGCGGCGACTGATTGCGGGCGTAAAGCTCACAAACAGTTTCCCCCAACGATTGCGAACCAAGCGGGGCCGGAAACAGTACCCCAGGAAATCAAATGTCTTGCTGACCTGAGAATTCCGTCGTTCGCCGACACGACAACAAACAATCTGGGTTTTCTCCGGATGAAGCTCGAGCTTGCATTCCCGAAAACGCCGTTCCAGACGTTCTTTGAGTTCGCGCGCTTGGGCCTCGCTGCGACAGTGCACCACCCCATCGTCAGCGTAGCGGGCAAATGGATTGTTCGGATAGTTCCGCGCCATCCACTTGTCAAACACATAGTGCAGAAAGAGATTCGATAAAACGGGACTGACAACGCCACCCTGAGGGGTGCCGCGCATCCGTTCTAGGAGTCCGCCATCTGCCTGCTGAAACGGTACCTTCAGCCATCGTTCGATGTATAAACGCACCCATCGGCAGTCCGTGTGCTTGTCCACCGCACGCAACAACAACGTGTGGTCGATCGCATCAAATAGTCCTTTGATGTCAAACTCCAGCACGTAGTCGTACCGCCAGCAGCGTTGACGCGTCACGCCTACCGCTTGCAGTGCCGACTTACCGGGCCGGTAGCCATAGGAATCCGGATGGAAGTAAGGCTCCACACTGGGCTCGAAGGCCTGTTTGACGACCATCTGCGCGATTCTGTCTGCCACGGTCGGGATCCCGAGCGTTCTCATTCCGCCCCGCGCTTTCGGTATCTCTACCATCAGCACGGGCGGCGCGAAGTAACTCCCCGAGGCCAACCGATTCCAGAGCTTGTACAGATTGTTTGATAAGTCTTGCTCAAATTCCTCCAGCGATTGCCGGTCCACACCGGCCGCACCGCCGTTCTTCCTCACCCGGCGGTACGCTTCCCATACGGCACGCTTGGAAATACCAAACGGCTTTGTCTCAGCCATGGGCTCCTCCCCTGGCGGGTTGACCCACGATAAAGACCGAATGACGCAACCCCTTCGCTCCACAGACATTACTCCGCTTCAGCGCTACTACGAGTTGCTCCGCCCCGGTGTGGCGCATCGGTACGCTCGCTCTCGTGGTGCCACCCACTTGAGCTTCTCCCTTCGCATCGCCACGACCGGTTCCCACGTTCCCCAAAAGAGCCTGAAACAGCGTCACGCCACCTTCACACCGGACATCACCCAGCCAGTCAGCAGGCATCCGCTGGATTCCTCCCAGGCCACAAAATAAGACCCGGTTTCGATGTCACCCGATTTTTCTTTCGACGCCTCATCAGTGGTTCGCTTGCGCTCGTCTCACTGTTTCTCACCTGACGCCTCTTGCGACGCCTTTTCCCTAACGCTCACCACCCCGGCTCTTAACCGGAGCAGCTTAGGGTTGTTTAAAGCCTCCCCCTGCAGAGCGGCTTTGGAGGGCCTACCTCCATCTCTTTTAAAGTTACGGCATCTTCAAAACCTCCTGTCTCTTACATGCCTCGCGGCACACATTCTGTTGAAAAACTCGAAACCTTCAAGATGCCCTACTTCTGCTGAATGGCATTCTATTCAAAACTGTCAT
>JAZFQE010000222.1:0-12825 GCA_036444955.1 Gemmatimonadales bacterium | reverse complement strand
GATCCGTCCGTCAGGCGGCGGTGCTGCGATGTCTCCGGCTCGTAGGCGAAGAGTTGGAAAAACTCGCTGCCCCCTTCATCCATCCTGAAAACCAGGTCCGCACCATCGGGCCGGCGCGAAACCGTATCGACGGGCTCGCCGAAAAACGTCAGTTGTCGGCGCGCACCACCAGGACGATCCACACGGTGGAGTTGCGATACTTCTCCGAATCGCGTTGTGATGTAGATAGCCCGGCCGTCCGCCGTCCAATCCTGAAAGCTGGCAGTTCGGACGTTCTGGTAGCGGTTCAGCAGGGCTGCGAGATCCGGCGAAATCTCGGGCACTCCGTCGAGTACAACGTTCCCGTTGTTCACGGTACGCGTGGAGAATTCTTGTGCCCGAATGGGCTCGGAAGCCACAAGGCTCAAGCCCAAGAAAAACGCGACAAGCCTAAAGTCACATGCTCTCATAACATCTCCAAAACTCTGTGGTGATGAGTGCCCCCGCAGCGACGGGGACTCCTAGATGCAGTTTAGCTACTCAACTGCTACCCGCAGGGGGTACAGCGGTTTCGGCGGTGTGAATCGGTAGCTCCGGAGGAAGCCTGCCCGCCAGCAGCTCAGAAACAGGACGGGTCATCTCGAGGCGGGCAAAGACGATTTTTATGACGGCGGTTATCGGTGTCGCGAGAAGCATACCCACGATTCCCCACAACAGTCCCCAGAAAATAAGGGCCATGAGAATGGTGATTGGGTGGAGGTCGAGTCCCTCACCTACTACGAGCGGCTCCACGAAATTGCCAACCGCGATCTGCACCACACCGGGTAGCAGGACCACGAGCGCCACCATCACCATGCTATCGAACTGTATCAGTGCTATTGGGAGAGGCAGGAGAGTCGCAACGATCGAGCCGATCGACGGAATAAAATTCAAGAGGAAAGCCAGAACCCCGAAAACGAGAGCCAGGTCCAGCCCAAGAATCGCGAGGATAATACCCACCGTGATGCCGGTGCCCGCGGAGATGAGGAATTTCATGGCCAGGTAACTACGAATCTTGGCATCAATCTCTGCGTAGAGACCGGTTCTGAGTTGGCTGGGATGCCGTCCGATCAACATATAGATCACGAATATCAGCACGAGGAATCCATTCGTGACGAAACCGACAACGGTTCCGGCCGTACCCCGCAGGATCCCGGCCAGCGGGATCTGCTCGATGGTCTGGATCCAGCTCGTCTGCCCCAGGTCGAGATCGAATCGGTCGAGCACCGCAAATGCCCGTTCGGCAATTCTGATCAGCCGCTCTCTGTATACGTCTACGTTCTCAATAATCCCGCGTGTGGAGGTAGTGATGAGCAGGCCAAGCAGTGTCAAGAGAGCGCTTGCAACCAAGAGGGCGATCAACACAGACGCGACCCGGGGCACCTTCCAGCGGACGCGTAACTGATCGACGAGCGGCGCAACCAGGTAAGAGATGAAAACCGCCAGCACGAACGGCACCATGACCGGACGGGTGTACGCCAGCGCGGCCGCTCCAGCCACGCCAGCCAAGATGAGCAGTGAAGCGGTGGTCAGCCACGACTGCTCCGTGCGTGAAGGCCTGAGAAGTCCCGTCATATCCACCACTCGTTTCCGGTCGGTTTAGAGTCCACCGGTTCCAGACAGCTGAGCCCCGACACGTCTAGGTGAAGATACCGGTCAGAACAAGGAGCGCAGGCCCGCTCAGCGACAGCAACCCGAGCAATGCCAGCCAAAAACGATCTCTACGTGCATCAGGTTCTCGGCGCCACGAGTAGCGTGCTTCAGGAGGACGATCCGCATCTCTAAGCTCGGGGATTTGCCAGGACTCGATCATGAAGTTCCAACACTACGGCCAGCGAACTATAGCTCAAATAGCGGCCCGCGCCAACGCGCGGCAAAACCGCAAGGTCTCGCGCAAATCTCTCCCCATCATATATTGGCTCTGTCGAGGACATACCTGCACCGCACAGGGGGCGAATACTGTGGACTTCGGCCGTATCGCACGCGAAGGATTCATCGCAGGCGTAATCGGGGCTGCTTCCGTTGCCATCTGGTTTCTGATCGTAGACACTATCGCGGGAAAGCCGTTTTTCACACCGGCCATGTTAGGATCGGCCGTGTTTTGGGGTGAATCCGACCCGGCAGAAATTGTTATAGCGTTCCCGAGGATCGTGGGTTACACAATGTTTCACGTGATTGCGTTCCTCGTCGTGGGTATGTTGGCAGCCCTACTCACTTATGAGATCGAACTGTTCCCCACCACGCTGTTCCTCGGAGTCGTGGCCTTCGCAGTCTTTGAGGTGGGGTTCTACGTTGTCGTGGCCGTGCTGGCAGCTCCACTGCTGGGAGCCTTGGCCTGGTACAACGTGGCCGTTGGAAACGCCATCGCCGCCGGCGGAATGGGTTACTACCTGTGGCGGGCACACCCGAAACTCCGGGAAGAACTTCGGGAACATCCCCTTGGGGACACCTGGGACGACTAGCTGAAGTCCCTTACTCCGGGCTGCGGCTGATACACATACCGAAAAGTGACACAGCCCGCAACCATTCCCGTGCAGTAATAACTGACCAATTCGAACTTTGCGAACGCACCCTCACCGGTGCGAAGCACGTAGACATGCCCCGTAGGACGCAACAGATGCGACAGGATGCTATAGCGATACCAGCGGCCGACGGCGGTGTCAACAGTATCCGCTCCAACTACGGGTGATGTGTATCCGGTCAGTGGCGCCGTCGCCACGGACTCAAATTCAACGGCACCCAAGTCCGCTAATTCACCACTGCTCATCACGTTGAAGCGTCGAAACGCCAAGTCCCATCCCACCGTGTCAGAAAGCTGGAGTACCTCCGCGCGCTCGAAATCAAAGAACGTCCACGTATCACTCTTGCGCGCATCTATCGTCACTGTATCTACCAGTGTCCGGCCCACTCTCACAGGTGTGCCTCCGACTGGAGATAGATCAAACATGGGTGCCGTTCTGGAGGTCAGCGAGCTTATTATCAGGTATAGGAGCACCACAACGAAGACGCTCAATCCAACGAGAAGCCAGCCCGGAAATCGAGTAGATTGCTCTTGCGACATTGCATCCTGAAGCTTCATTCTACGTCTTGCAAGATCACGCGTTAAAGGCACCGAAAGAGATGCGCGAGCGAAAGTTCCGTCAAGCGGCGTTCGTCTACCTTCACGTCGCTATCCTATATGAAGCGGCAGCCTACGTAATGTTCAAGAACGGCGTGCTCCCGTACACGTTCGGCTCGCCGATCATCTGGATGGTGCTGGGAGCCGTGGTGGCGGGTTTCATCTTCTACGGCCTGCTCCGCTGGCAGAATGTGTGGTTCGCCAGAGTCGTGTGGGCGCTCCATGGCCTCCGCATTCCCGCGTTGATAAACGGGGCCTTCCTTGCCGGCGCCGAGGCGCGGATGGCCCCCTCCTTCTACCTGACAGCACTTGTGGTCGTAATGATCAACCTTGCAATGCTTGCCAGGGCGGCGTGGGATCTATGAGCCACCGCACCTACCATGAGCTAACGGGGGAGGATCGCTCAGCTCTCGCTAGTCAGGTTGCCGAGCAACGACAGAAAGTTGTCGAGCGGCTCAGTAGCGTGAAGAACACCATCGCCGTCATGAGCGGGAAAGGTGGAGTGGGCAAGAGTTACGTGACAGCGGGGCTCTCGCTGGAGCTGGCACGGAAACTCTCGGGCTCTATCGGAGTCCTCGATGCAGATCTAAACAGTCCGACCGCCGTCGGCATGTTGGGTGCATCGGGTCGAGTGAGAATCACTGAAGACGGTGTTGAACCGGTAGCCGGCAGAGATGGAGTGCTGGTAATGTCGAGCGGCCTGCTGCTCGACGATGGCCAGCCGCTGAGGTGGAGGGGACCAAACAGCGAGCAGTTCGTGTGGCGTGGCACCCTCGAGACCGGCACCCTGCGAGAATTCCTGGGAGACGTGAAGTGGGGGAGCCTCGAGACCCTATTGATTGACCTTCCCCCCGGATCCGGCAGCATAGCCGACTTGGCCAATCTGGTCCCGGATCTCACCGGTGCGCTGGCCGTGACAATTCCTAGCGCGGAGTCCGAGCACTCAGTAGAGCGAACCGTCCGAGTGGCAATCGAGCACGGGATAAGACTCTTGGGCATAGTGGAGAACATGTCCTCATATCTTTGCTCGTCCTGCGGCGAGATGGGACCCCTATTCGACGGCTCCGCCGGGAGACGGCTGGCGGACAAGTTCGGAGTCCCGCTCCTAGCCCGGCTCCCGTTTCAAACAAAGCAGGATGGGCCCGAGCCCACACCCGAGGTCGCTGGGCTCGCGGATGCCATTGTGGAGATGTTACAGTGAAGTTCCTCTGTGTAGACTGCGATGAGCAGATGGTATTTGAGGATCGCACGGTTCCCGGCGACGGAACCTTTGCTGCCTCGTTTGAGTGCCCCCAATGTCATAGACGAATCGCGATGCTGGCAAATCCGATGGAATCTCAGTTGGTTAATTCCCTAGGTGTGAAAATCGGCGGGCGCACCCTGGGTCCGGAACCGTTCGAACTCACACGTGAGAGCGTTGCCGGGAGAGAGGACGCGTTTGAGGACGAAGTCGGTGACGTGGCCACCCGGCGGGTGACGTGGTCGTCAGAGAGCCATGCGCGTCTCGAGCGGGTCCCCAAGTTTGTTCGTGGCATGGTCAAGAAGATCTACTCCGACTACGCTACGGAGAAGGGGATATCAGAAATCACGCCCGCCGTCATGGACACGGCACGGTCGGAACTGGGTTTGGAGGGTATGTGACGACTAACGACGATCGGAGGCAGGTCGGAGAACTCTGGATCAAGATCGACCGAGATCTATGTTGTGGTTTTGGCGACTGCGTGGATGACGCGCCGGAGGCGTTTGAGCTCGACGGCGAGAACGTAGTAATGTTCGTCGATCCGGACTCGACAGAACCTGAACGGCTGGTCGAGGCCTGCAGGGTGTGCCCGGTGGACGCTCTCAGCGTCTGGGACTCGGAGGGTAACGAGTTAGTGCCTTGACAGCTTCGTCGTACTTCAACACGTTCGCGCGTTCAGGTGCGGTGGACACCGTGGAGAAGAGGTGGAATCGGGTTCCCCGCCGGGTATTTGAACCCCAGCAACAAATCCTAGTCAACCGACAACCCAAAGGCTGAATGCTAACGTATGTATAACGAAATAATTGTTCCCGTCGACAACTCCCAACATTCAGATTGGGCCGTCGATCGGGCGATAGAGATCTGCGCGAAGTCCGACGGCCGAATTACCGGCAATCACGTATACGCCGCGCGCCTCCACGACATCCGCTTTCGGCAGCTCGAGACGGGACTCCCCGCGAAATTCCAAACCACTCAAGAGATCAAGCGCCAGCGCAAGGTTCACGACAAACTCATCGAAAAGGGCCTCCAGCTCATCTCCGACTCGTTTCTCGACCAGCTTGAGAAGCGCTGCTCCCAAGCCCGTGTGGCCCTCAGGCGACAGCTTCTCGAGGGAATCAATTTTGAAGAGCTCATCAAGGAGGTGAACCAAGGGCAGGGCCAGCTACCTAGCCTGATCGGATTTGACCCTAACATCGCTGCCAACTACGACGGTAGTCACAAAACCAGAAGCGACGTGAGACTCGGGGAAGACGGCAGGATAGTGGCAGAGGATGAAGACTACCAGGACAAGCTTGCCGGCTCTTCCGGGCGAGACTACGACCTCGTGGTCATTGGTGCGCACGGCATAGGACGCCAACAGTACTCGCAGCTCGGCGGTGTGGTCGCACGCTGTGCGCGCGGTGTAGCAAAGGACATGCTGGTGGTACGTGACGACTCGCCCCTCGAGGGAGGCAAGTTCTTGGTTTGCGTCGACGGGTCGGCGTACAGCTACAAAGCCATGCGAGTAGCGCTTGAACTGGCCGAAGAATTCAACGCGCAACTGTACGTCGGCAGCGCCTTCGACGTCGAGTACCACCACGACGTCTTCAACAACATCAAGGATATTCTGTCAACCCGAGCAGCGAAGGTCTTCAAATTCGAAGAGCAGGAAGAGCTTCACAACAACATCATAGATAAAGGACTACTCCAGCTCTGCCAAGCAAACATCAAGCGAGCTGAGGTAATAGCAGAGGAGTTCCCTCAAGTCGAACTGAAAACCCAGATACTCATCGGGAAACCGTTCCAAGTAGTGATGCAGTGGGTTGAAGAAATCAACCCGTCCCTGCTCGTCTTCGGTCGCCATGGAAGTCACCGCGTCGACGGTACGTTGATGGGCTCGCAGGCTGAGAATCTGTTGCGTATAGCCCCGTGCAACATCCTCATGACGGGCACCACTGGAATCAGACCCGAAGATATCCCCTGGATTGAGGAAGACGGAGAAGAGGGTCTGCCGTGGGCTCCTGAGGCGGAAGTACGTATCCAGCGGGTACCACCGTTCGCTCAGGGTATCGCCCGACGAGCCGTCGAGGAATTCACGATGGAGAACGGCGCCGACATCGTGACGAACAAATGGCTGGACAACGCTATTCAGAAACTGCTCCCCACTCACATGCAACTGATAATGGGTATCGGGAATGCGGAAGAAATCAGCCGCGCGGAGATCAAGGCCGAAGAGCAGATGGCCAAGACACTGGTGAGAGGACACGACGACGACGAAGCCCCCGCCGGTGCCACCGTTACAGCGAAATGCCCCGCATCGAATCACGCGACGGAGAGGGAGCGCACTAACGCGGACCCGCCTGTTTGGACACAGGAGTCGTTTGACAGGCTCAAGGTGGTTCCGCTTATTGCGCGGCCGCTGGCCCGAAACACGGTTGAGCGCTTTGCTCGAGACCACGGCCTGTGGCGCATCACGACGAACGTAATGGATGAAAACAAGCAAGCGATGATCGAAGCAGACGAGTTCGATGCCGAGACGATGATGGGAATGTTTCGCGAGCTCCGCGCCAAGCAGATCCGGGCCGAAGCGGAGGGCGGGGAGGCGTTATCTCCTGAGATGAGACGCTTCATAGAGGAGGCTAAGGCTTCAGGCGTAACGAGATGCCCGATCCGCGATATCGAAGACAAGACAGCAGAATGCCCGATCGACTTTAAGACGGTGTCGGCCGAAGAAGCCAAAGCCGCCATGGAACAGGTAATGCGGCAGACGGAGTCAAACTAGCGTTGGCGATCAGCGCTCTGGCTCTACTCGAGAACTCTGCAACCCATCCGGCCAACAAGTTCGTTCCCCATGTTGTAGCATGGAACCTCACTCGCAGATGTAATCTGGAGTGCGCACACTGCTACATCTCCGCCGGTCCCGCTGAGACAGCGAGCGGAGAGCTTTCCACCGACGAGTGCTTTCGCATCGCGAGCGAGATTCTAGCTGTCAATCCGTCTCCCATGTTTATCCTTTCGGGCGGTGAACCGCTGTTACGAGAGGATCTGGCTGACATCGCATTGTTTGCCTCAGGGCGCGGAGCCACCGTTGTCGTGGGAACCAACGGGACGCTGCTGACCGAAGAAAGGATCGAAGAGCTCAGGGCGGCAGGCGTAACGGGATTCGCGGTGAGCGTCGAATCTCTCGACCCGACATACCACGACCGATTCCGGCGTGGCCACGGATCGTTGGATGCCACGTTGCGAGCGGTTGAAAGCTTGTCCCGTCACCGGCTCGACTTTGTAATCCAGACAGCTCTCACGAAGGGAAACAAGAAAGAGCTTTCCCAGCTCGTTGAGTGGGCGGCCGACAAAGGGGCGGTATCATTCAACGCGTATTTCCTCGTAGGAACGGGCCGTGCGGTGGCAATGGACCGGCTGTCGCCGGAAGAATACGAAGATCTCCTAACTGAACTGGTGGACCTCCACGTGGAGTACATGGGCCGTATGATGGTGCGGGCCAAGTGTGCTCCTCAATTCATGCGGCTCGTTTACAACAAGGCACCCAACTCACCCATTCTGAATTATGGCAGCAGATGCCCGTGCGGCGTACAATACTGCCGCATCACTCCTGATGGGAAGCTGACGGCTTGTCCGTATTTGCCGTTGGCGGCAGGCGATCTCCGGCGCCAGCCGTTCGAGGAAGTGTGGAGAGACTCGGATCTGTTCGTGCAACTTAGGAGCGGCCGACTGGGAGGCAAGTGCGGTCGCTGCGGATACCGCTCGATCTGTGGCGGCTGTAGAGCGCGAGCGTACGCGACCGTGGGAGACTACCTGGCAGAGGATTCTTCCTGCGTCTACGAGCCGTCCGGCGACGAACCCCTAGTCGAGCGTCTCAGCGCACTCACCTACGGAGACAACGCTCAGCGGACCCTTCACTGGTCTCCGGAAGCGGAGGCGAGAATCAATAAGATTCCATCGTTTGTTGTAGGCGTAGTGGTACAGCGAATCGAAGCCTACGCTCGGCGTGCTGGGATCAAGGAGATAACCCCTGAGCTAATGCAAGAGGTCAGGCAGAAGATGCCAGTGGATTTCTCGAAGCGGATACCATTCTTCTCGCGCGATGATTGAGCTACTAGCACTGTTGCAGGCCGCCGGCGACGCCGGGAGCGCATACGGAGATTTCCCTGTCATTGGCGGGCGCGGCGCTGTGTGGATAGCGGCAGAAGTGCACCTGATGTTTGCGGCGTTCGTACTTGGTGTGCCGATATTCGCCGTGATCACTGAGTTGATCGGCATCGTCGGCGGCGAGTCAAAGTACGATAGGCTCTCGAAAGAGTTCACGAAACTCCTGGTCTTCGCCTACAGTGCAACAGCTTTATGGGGCGGTTTGCTGCTCTTCTTTCTCACTACGCTGTACCCGACTTTCTGGGGCCACATGGCCAGCGTTTTCCATCTGTCCATGTGGATCTATGCAGGCCTGTTCTTTGTCGAGTCGTTTACCCTCTACCTGTATTACTACGGTTGGGATCGCTGGAAGGAGGGACGGGCCAAGTGGGGACACTGGGGCCTCGGGCTGTTGCTCAACGTCTGGGGCACCATTGTAATGCTAATCGCGAACGGTTGGCTGACCTATATGATGTCCCCGCCCGAAGGCGTAACCGTCGCAGGTCTCCCCGAGGGTGTGGGCGTCTGGAACGCAATCGCCAACGCCACGTGGATCCCGATCAACATCCACAGGTTCATTGCAAATGCTGTTTTCGGTGGATCTATCGTTGCTGCCTACGCCGCGTACCGATTCCTAGCTGCAAAGACGGAAGAAGAGCGGGCACATTATGACTGGATGGGCTACGTTGGCAACTTCATCGCAATCTCCACCTTCATTGTCCTGCCCTTCGCCGGTTACTGGCTAGGCCGAGAGATCTACGAGTACAACCAGCAGATGGGGATAACCATGATGGGTGGTTTCATGAGCTGGTTGTGGATCGTGCAAGCGGTGCTCATAGGCATCCTATTTCTCGCTGCAAATTACTACCTGTGGATCGGCATGGGACGGATTCCGGGTGCGGAGCGATTCCGTCGGTATACCAAGTGGATGTTGCTAATCCTGGTTATCAGCTGGATAGTGTGGAGCACGCCGCACACCTTGATAGCCAGCCGTCAAGAACTCGCAGCTATGGGCGGATCGCATCACCCGCTGCTCGGCGTGTTGGGCGTGATGAGCGCAAAGAACACCGCCGTCAACCTCATGATCCTCACGACATTTCTCTCGTTCATGATGTACCGGCGAGCCAACCGGTTACCGACGGTCGCTTGGGCCAAGGCTGGCACCATAGTGCAAGCAGCGATGTTCACCATGTCTACGGCTGTGGTTCTGTTCTATGGCATCTACGGATACTTCGTGACGGCCATCGTTAGAATTGGCTTCAGCGTATATCAGGTTGCTGCGGTGCTGACCTGCATCGTGGGAGTAACCGTCATCGACATCCTCATCCTGCGGGGTGCACAGTCCCGCGGACAAATAAGGTGGGGACAGATGCCCGAGCGGTCACAGTACGCGCTGTTCGTGTTGGCTGTGACCTTCACGTGGCTGATGGGCCTGATGGGCTTCGCGCGCAGCGGCATACGCCAGCACTGGCACGTGTGGGAGGTAATGCGTGATACGAGCGACTTTGCAGCCACACCTGCCCTAGGATATGCGGCTAACATGATAAGCGCCTGTGTCCTCATCTTCCTCGCACTCGTGGCTTTCATCTTCTGGCTCGGCGGACTGGCGGAACGAGCCGTTTCGCGAAGCGAACCTTCAGTCGCCGAGATCTGATCATGTGGATTACGAATCTCAAGGTTCTCTCAGTAGCTGTTATCGTCGTGGCTTTCTATACGGTTGTCGCAAACATCATCCCGCAACTCGAATCCGAGGTCCCCGAGGAGCTCGACCTAGGTTCGGACGTCACTCCTGAAGCGTTGGTCGCGGCCGGTGAGCGCGTCTACAACGCAGCTGGCGGATGTATCGCATGTCATGGGCTCGGCACGCGAGCACCGAGTCTCTTAGCGGATCACGCTGGGGAAGGCCGCATCGGCGCGCGCTGCGACAAGCGAGTTTCCGGGGTGAGTTGCAAACAGTACCTCTACGAATCGCTCACCGATCCTGGAGCTGTCGTCGTGGCAGGGTTCGAGAACATCATGCCCGACATGAGGCGCCAACTTCCTGAAGATCAGATATGGGCCGTGGTGGCGTTCTTGGAATCCCAGGGCGGAGAGGTTACGGTCACGGCCGCCGACCTGCCCCAGGAACGTGACCCGGAAGCTGCAACTTCCGCGACACCGACGCAAACGTTTACGGCGACCACGGATCCCGCGGAGCTCATCCGAGAGAAGGGATGCGTGGGATGCCATCAGCTGGCTGGTGCCGGGGCTCCTGTAGGCCCGCCGTTTGACGGAATGGGAGGCAGATTAACGGCAGATCGAATTAGGCGTGGAGTTTTGGATCCCAACGCCGAAACGGCTGAGGGGTTCGAGCAGTTCGCCGGAGTAATGCCCACCTACTTCGGTGAGCAGCTCTCAGCCGCACAGCTCGAGGCGATCGTTCAATTTCTTGCGGCGCTCCGATGAAGAAGCTCTACGCCGCACTCAAGCACCCGCTTGGGCAGGCCGTGGCGATAGTCGTGGGTTCATATCTGGTGTTCGATTACGGAATCCGTATCGTCAGCGTTCCCATCCCGAACAGCGTGATAATCCAATTCATGCTGATCGTCCTGGCCGGCGTGCTGGTCTACGTCAGCGACAATGAGCAACGGTGGCAGCAATTCAAGGAGCCGATCCAGGCAACGTTGGTTGACGAAGACAAGCGCCTTCTGCGTGGAGTCATGCTCACGCTGATTCCGTTGCTAGTCGGGGCCGTGGTGTTCAATCAGGTTCGTCCCAAAGTTGGCGCTGCTGCTCAGCTTCGCTCTATTCACCCCGCCCCTCCCGGTCAGATCACATTCCGCGGACGCACGATGCAGCTGACCGGTTTGGAAAACCCGCTACGGGGCGGCGGCGATCTAGCGGAACACTACAAGAGCGGAAGGCAGGTTTATTACCAGAATTGCCTGCCCTGTCATGGGGACCAGTTGGACGGACGCGGACACTTCGCGCACGGCTTTAATCCTACTCCACTGCCGTTCGACGATTCCGGCACCATCGCGCAGCTAACTGAAAGTTTCGTGTTTTGGAGAATCGCAAAGGGCGGCATCGGCCTTCCCCGAGAGGGCACCCCCTGGAACTCAGCGATGCCCGCCTGGGAGGATTTCCTGACGGAAGATGAAATCTGGGCGGTAATCATCTTCCTGTACGAGCAGTCGGGATGGCAACCGAGAACGTGGGGGGAAAGTGAGGCGGGAGGTGGAGATGAGTAGCGGTGAGTGGGGGGTGGTGAATGGTGAGTGGTGGACGAAGCGTAGTGCGAGCCTCTTCAAGCGGACTAGAGTGCCGACGATTGCAATGATGCTCCTCCTTCCTCTCCCCTCCCTTCTTGCCCAAGACGCCGAACGCGGTCGCCCGATCTACGAGAAGTGGTGCGCCGGTTGTCACGGTGAGAGCGGCGCGGGAGACGGTGAGGCTGTCGAGTTCATGGTTCCGCGTCCAAGGGATTTTACTAGGGCTGTCTACCAGATCCGCACCACGGCCAGTGGGGAGCTGCCAACGGATGACGATTTGCGTAAGGTGATAGACACCGGGATGCCCGGCACAACAATGCCCGGCTGGTCCGACCGCCTGAGCGCCCGAGAAAGGGACGATGTAATTGCCTACATCAAGTCCTTTAGCCACTTCTTCGACGGACCCGCACCGGAGCCGATCGAAGCCGGCAACCCTCCGAGGATTACCGAGGGGGGGCTGGTTGAGGGCCGCCAACTCTTCGTCGAGGGGCTGGAGTGCGCGCAGTGTCACGGCGACGCGGGAAGAGGAGATGGAACGTCCGCTCCCGATCTTACCGATGACTGGGACAATCCGATTCGGGCCACG
Source organism: Gemmatimonadales bacterium (assembly GCA_036444955.1). Lineage (GTDB taxonomy): Bacteria > Gemmatimonadota > Gemmatimonadetes > Gemmatimonadales > GWC2-71-9 > B16T1B5. The sequence continues at coordinate 487 of JAZFQE010000222.1, read as the reverse complement.
GATCTGACTGAGAACTGGAATTTCAATGGTGGCGGGTCCGTCGCGGACATATACATGAGGCTCAGGACCGGCTTGGACGGCACACCCATGCCGACGCAGAGCGACGTAATTGACGCCGGCATAATAACTGACGAACAGCTCTGGCTCGCTGCGCAGTACGTCCGCAGCCTGTCGCCGCCGGATGTGCCGGAAGTCCGAGAGGTCATCCGAGCCAGGCTAATAGAGGGGGAGCTGCCCAACGGACCTGGAGACGAATCGTGGAATGAAGTCGCAGCGTACTACATCCCCCTAGTGGGGCAGATCATCGTCAAACCCAGATGGTTCGCTCCGGCGGTGGACGGGGTGTGGGTACAGGCGGTTCACAACGGGGAACACCTCGCCGTCAGACTCACGTGGCACGACCCTACGAACAGTCCGGATCCAGCCTGGGACGTATTCTTCCATCGTATGGTGCAGACGGTGACCGACGTCGACGGTCCACACGTAG
>JAZFQE010000221.1:0-2860 GCA_036444955.1 Gemmatimonadales bacterium | reverse complement strand
CGTGAGGTTGGTCAGCTCCTTCAGATGTTCCAGGCCCGCATCGGTGATTGCCGTGTTAAAGATGGACAGCGTCCGGAGCAGGCGCAACTCCGAATACCATTCCGATCTCGCCGGTCGCTGGCGATGTGAGTGGAACGTTTCTCACGACGCGAGCTACACCATCGAGGACGATGCCGTACACATCGAACTCGTATCGGGCGAACGGATCGTGGCGTACGGACACAATGATGACTTTGGGGACTATAAGCTAAAGGGGCGAGTTTCCAGGTCCGGGGTCGTTACTTTCACGTATGAGGGTGTTGGGAGAAAACAGCCACGAGGTGGTGTAGTTATCATGGAACTCGAACCCGATCGACAGTTCATGGCAGGATACTGGGTTGAGTACACACGCGACCGGACTTTCATCTCGGGTGATACGAAATGGGTTAGGCAGCCGCATTAGACACTCCGCTTATCCGTCGGGATTCACGGCAACCGCCGAAGCACGACCACTTTGTCAAGACGGTCGTCGTTCAACAACGGTACGTTGACTGACATGTCGTAGTCGAACGTGTGGCAGCCGACTATTTCGAGCGTCGGTTCCGCCAGGATGAACGAACGGAACTGCCGCGGGCCATACGTTCGAGTTTGCCACTTGCACTCGAATCTCTTCCGTTTCCCCGCTTCCGTTACCGTGAGCCGCGCACGCATTTGGGCCGTTCGCGAATTGCGGTTTGCAGGCCACGTCTTGACATTGCAGTGGACTTGGACGCCGTCTCGTTCCTCGACCCAGCTCTCCAGTGTAGCTGCTCGATCCGAGTAGTCCGTTAGCAGCAAGCCGATCACGTAGAGCCCACCCAGACGTAATGACTGTGCGACTAGCCGCAAGTGCCTTTTCGCTTCCTTTTCCGTTGAGAGATGTCGGAAAGAACTAACAAGGCAATAGGCCATATCGAACTTCTTGCGGCCGAAAGAAAAGTCGGCGAGGTCCATGTCCTTCAACTCGGCCCTTCGACCCCGCTCTCGCAACCGACTTCTGGCATAGTCAAGCATCGCACGACTTGAGTCAAAGCCGGACAGTGAGAAGCCGCGACCGGCAAGCTCTGCGACCAGTCGACCTGTTCCGCAGGCTGGTTCCAACAGTTGCTTCCCCGCAGACCGAACATAGCGCCTGTGGATGGCCTCCAGGAAATCGGCTTCCTCTGACGTGCCTGCATCGTAGATGACATCGTAATACTCAGGCGTGTCGTACCAGTTCATCTGAAGAAAACCGCTCACGTTCCACATCCTTGATAATTCGTTCTCGTTGCGGAATGACAAATCTGGCCCAAATGTACCAGACTGAGTCCGATGCCGACGCAGGTTCCGTCTACCAGCGTGACAACGGAACGGGGTCTGCGTGTTCTGCGAGTCGCCTCCGAGAAGTTCCCGGCGTCATGGTCCAATAGACAGGACACGGCCAGGGGTCTCCTTTCGAGCGTTATGACAGTCCGGCCCGCACCCAGCGGGTCCATCGTTCGGCGATCAGCCCGAGCCGGGATGGCATTGTGAGTTCCGGAAAGTCTGACAGCCCGAGGTCCAGGATCTGCGGCTCTTCGGGGACCGGCGCCGTGACGATCTCCTTGCCCTCCACCTTGGCCTCGATGAGCTCCGTCAGTTTCTCCACGTAGGCGTCCTTGTAACGTCCCAGATCGAAGTCTTCCATGGTCTTCGCCTCGATGAGTGTCTTCGCGAGGCCAAGCTCGTCCTCTGAAAACGCTCTCTCGACCACCACCTCGTCCTGGAAGCTCTCGGGCATCTTCACCTCGTGCGTGAGGTAGAGTGTGGTCGACCGTGCCGCACGCCGGGCGGTGCTGGTCCAGCGTTTTCGACGTATGCCGGAGCGCGCCGTAAGCGGTATGCTGGTTGGAGGTTATCTGAGCCGCTGGGTTCGCTTCCACCCGTACCTCGAGTGGCTCCTCGCCCGTTTCAGGGGTGACCGAGAAGTCCACTCGGAGTGAAGGATTTGGGGCGTCAGGACGACACCCGCCGCTCTCGTCGACGCCCATGTCCACCCCCATTCCGCACGGTCGCGGGTCACCTTCAGCTGGACGACCTCGACAAGGTTTTCCTGTGGGGCCTCCAGGTTTTCGGCGATCGCTCAAGCAAGTTCAAATATGCACTCGCGGGCCTCGGCGCAGATGGAGATCGAGTCGGATGGGAATCTTTTCTCTCAGAGGCACGGAACATTCTGGATCAGTACGGAGACATTCCGTTCGTCCACTGGCACCATTACGAGCGTGTCCGCCTCGATGTCTACGTCGATCGCTACGGGGATCGTGACGGTGTCGCCAAACGTGTCCGCGAGAACTTGCTGGACTTGCTTCCAGTAACGAAACAGTCGATCGCACTTCCTCTCTCCAGCTACAGCCTGAAGATTGTCGAGAAGCACATCGGATTCGCGAGAACCCAGACCGAGTATGGCGGCGATTGGGCGATGGCGAAGTACATCGAGGCCACCGAGACGAAAGATCCCGCGCTGCGAGACGATGTACTCGATAATCATCGGGCTCTCTCTCCAGCGCCCAGCCGATCGTACGTGTCAATAATCTACTTGCTGGCCGCCCCTTTCCGAGCGTCAATGTCCGCCCGCTGGTTGCAGGTCGAACCGCATTCCACCAATGAGGAGGACAGATCGATGACCGAGCACGAAGGAGACGACGGCATGAGTCGCGAGCAGATCGAGGCAGCGGCCCGGCGAATCGCCGAACAGCGGGCACAGACAGCTGATGGTGCAGGACCGAGCCGCCGACGCTGAAGCGATTCGCGAGTGGCGAGAGCACATTCGCGGGAGCAATAAACCCGAAAGGAGGGGGTATGACGATCAGCGTTCAGAGTAGTG
>JAZFQE010000220.1:0-6250 GCA_036444955.1 Gemmatimonadales bacterium | reverse complement strand
GGGGATGCTAAGATCACGTTCTACGAAGGCGCCGGCTGCGATGCTTGCGGCGAAACCGGGTATAAGGGAAGGGCGGGGTTGTATGAGGTAATGGCGATGACCCCGGCGATGCGACAATTGATTTTGCGCGGCGGGTCCACCGACGAGATCAGGGAACTAGCGATTGAGGAGGGTATGTTGACGCTACGCATGGACGGCATGAAGAAAGTCGAGCAGGGAGTTACGAGCTTGGGAGAAGTACTCAAGGAAACGGCGGCGTAAGGGAGATGGACCAACTACAACCACAGGCACCGGCGGCGGGACCTGCAACAGCCGCATCCACAGGAGAGCCTCCTAGTCTCAGGGAACTCCTCGACGAGATGGTCCAAAGGGGTGCCTCAGATCTCCACATCACGACAGCTGAACGTCCCAAGATTCGAATTGACGGTCAAATCACTGATTCGAAGTGCACATACGTGCTGAAGCCCAAGGATACGCTACAGATCGCCTACTCGGTTCTGAACGAGAACCAGAAGAAGAAATTTGAGAACGAGAATGAACTGGATTTTGCATTCGGAATTCAGAACCTAGCGCGCTTCAGGGGCAACGTCTTTAAGCAGCGCGGCTGCGTGGCGATCGTCCTGCGGCAAATCCCCGCGACGGTGCAAACATTCGACCAGCTTGGACTGCCCCCGATATTAGCAAAGCTGTGCGATAGGCCTCGCGGGCTGGTGTTGATCACGGGTCCCACGGGCTCGGGTAAGTCAACGACGCTTGCGGCGATGATCGATCGGATCAACAAGCAACGCAAAGCGCACATCATCACGGTCGAAGATCCGATCGAGTTTGTGCATAAGCACCAATCAAGCATTATCAATCAGCGCGAGGTTGGCAGCGATACGAAATCGTTCCAGAGCGCTTTGAAGTACTGCCTGAGGCAGGATCCCGATGTGGTTCTCATCGGAGAGCTGCGGGATCTCGAGACAATTCAGGCGGCGTTGACGATCGCCGAAACAGGACACCTGGCGATCGCCACCTTGCACACCAACTCGGCGGCTGAGACGATGAACCGGATTATCGATGTCTTTCCGGCTCACCAACAGGCGCAGGTGAGGGCGCAGCTCGCGTTCGTGTTGGAAGGTGTCGTGACCCAGCAGCTGTTGGCAAAGGCGCGCGGGTCAGGGCGTGTTATGGCGTGCGAAATTTTGGTAGCCACTCCCGCCATTCGGGCGCTCATTCGAGACGACAAGGTTCATCAGATTTTGTCGTCTATCCAGGCCGGTAAGAAACACGGCATGCAGACCTTGGCCGACTCGCTCTACGTCCATTACATGGCGCGGGACGTGACGCTGGAGGAATGTTTGCGCGTGACGGCGGATCACAATGAATTTCTGAGGATGGTTGGGGAGCCGGTGCCGGGCGAGAGCGCGGCAATGACGGGTCGCAAGTGACGTAGGAGGATAGCAGATGCCGACTTTCGAGTACACCGCTAGGACCGCAACGGGGGAAGACAAGATCGGTACGATCGATCTTCCGTCCAGAGAGGCAGTTGCTGCGCACCTCAGGCAGCAGAAAATGACGGTTGTGCGTGTCAGGGAGAAGAAGAAGGCTAAGCGGGGTGGCAAAGTTCCCACTCGTGATGTGGTGGTCTTCACACGGCAGTTCGCCACCATGATCAACGCCGGCCTGCCGCTCGTTCAAGCGCTCGACATTCTCGCGAAACAGACGGACAACAAAATTCTGGCGGGCGTCACAAGAGAGGTCGTTTACGACGTGGAAAGCGGTAACACTCTGGCCGACGCCCTGGCGAAGCACCCCCGCACGTTTACTGAGCTGTTTGTGAACATGGTCGCGGCAGGTGAGGCCGGCGGTATCCTGGACACGATTCTGCTGCGCCTGTCCATCTTCCTGGAGAAAAATGACGCCATCGTGCGCAAGGTGAAAGGCGCGATGATCTATCCAGCGGTGATCTTTTCGGTCGCGGGTGCTGCAGTAGTGGTGCTTCTGCTATTCGTTATTCCGGTGTTCCAGCAGATGTTTGCCGCGGTGGACATGTTGCTCCCCCTACCCACACGCATAGTCATCTTTATGAGCGAAACCCTGCAGGGGTGGTGGTGGGCGCTCGGCGGTGGGGCTGTGGGTCTCTTCTTTGCCACAAAAGCGTGGTACCGTACGTCGGGTGGGCAGCTCATACTTGATAAGCTGTTGCTGAACCTGCCGGTTCTGGGAGACATGCTCAGGAAGTCGGCCGTTTCCCGGTTCACGAGGACGCTCGGCACGTTGATCTCTTCGGGAGTCTCGATCCTGGACGGTCTCGAGATCACCGCCAAAACTGCAGGTAACAGGGTGATTCACGACGCCGTCATGAGTTCGCGGGGTTCGATTGCCGGCGGCGAAACCATCGCCGGCCCGCTGCAGAAGTCGGCCGTCTTCCCTCCCATGGTTACCTCCATGATTGCAGTCGGTGAGGCAACGGGCGGCTTGGATGAGATGCTGACGAAGATCGCCGACTTTTATGACGACGAGGTTGACACTGCCGTGGGTGCCCTGCTCTCCGTGATGGAACCCATCATGATAGTGGTGCTCGGGACCGTTGTCGGTGGCATGATCGTGGCGATGTACCTGCCGATCTTCGACATGATGAACGCCGTGCAATAACGGTCGAAAAGGTAAAAAGGTCGGCTCCGGCGCAGCAGCGCCGGGGCCGATTTCATTTTGGAAGGACGTATCTGTCTGTCGCCCTTACGCTTATGGTATGGTGTTGCATTTTGCGAGTCGGGCGCCGATACTTGGTTCGATGAGCAGATGGGGATTGGGAATCACGGATAAGATCGGTACAGCTTTGCCGGATGCGCGCGCCCTTCTCAGGCTGGCGTATGTAGGGCGTGTATGTGTGGCAATCGCGGTGTTCGTGGCGGCTGCGTTCTATTTCAAGGCCGTCGCGCCCGGGACTCTCCTGTTGGTCGCTACCGCTGCAGTCCTGAGTGTGAGCGTGAGCGCTGTCTCCGCCTGGTACACAGAGGTGCGCCGGATCGCTCCGGGACTCACCTACCTTTACGCGCAGACAATCTTTGACCTGGGGCTTGTCACCGTAGTGGTGCAGGCTACCGGCGGCCTAACCAGTGACTTCGCCTCGCTCTACATATTGGTAATTACGCTCAGTGCCCTGTTACTTCCGCTCGCATCGAGTCTCTTGATAACACTCCTAGCCGGGGTGCTCTACTTCGGCGTCGTCTTCTGGTTCAGCCAGCCCGATCTCTCCGCTACCCTGGGCTTGCAGCTTGGTCTGTTCCTCGTAGTCGCGCTCGTTACGAATTGGATAGCGAGTCGGGTCTCTCTGGTAGGTGCTGAACGACGAGTCCTGGAGCAAGAGGTGGCACGGCTGCGACTGGAGGCGAGTGACATTCTTGACAACCTCAGCAGCGGAATAATCACTGTGGGCGGTGACGGTATCCTGTCCTATTCCAACACCGCCGCCAAGAAATTGCTCGGGCTGAACGAAACAACTTCGACGGGGCGACCTGTGAGCGAGATTCTTCAGCCTATAGCACCCGGGCTCGAGCGTGTGATTGAGCAGACCCGGCGTGATGGAATGGGTGTGAGCCGGTTTGAGGCAGAGATTAGACGGGACGGCAACGCGTTCCCCATCGGGGTCGCCACGACGACTATCGATGCTGGAGACGGCGGTCCGCTGAACGTCTCGGCAATTTTTACGGACATCTCTGAATCGAAACGCCTCGAAGAACTGAAGCTCCAGAACGAGCGTCTCGAGGCCGTGGCCGAGCTGTCGGCGTCGCTGGCACACGAGATCAAAAATCCTCTGGCTTCAATCCGGTCTTCCGTCGAACAGCTCTCCGGATCTATGCAGGCCGGGGAGGACGAGAAGTTTCTTGCGCAGCTCGTCGTGAGGGAAAGCGATCGGCTGAGTAGATTGCTCTCGGAATTCTTGGACTTTTCCCGCGTGAGTGTAACTCAACGCACTAAGCTGAATCTCCTGGAGCTCGCCTCCGAAGCCGCGAAGGTGGCACAAGAGCACCCCGACTACCGGAGCGAAACCGAAATCCTCGTAGAAGGTGATGCGGTGGAGATCGAGGGAGATGAGGACCTGTTGCACCGGGTCGTGTTCAATCTAGTGCTAAACGCAATTCAAGCAGCGGGCGAGAAGGCGCACGTCACGGTGACCGTGCGGCGGGCCAAACGCGCGGACATGCCGGGAGGGATCTCGATTGAGAAGCCCGTGCTCGTAAAGGTGGTGGATAACGGGCCGGGTATCCCCGGAGATCTGCTCAATCGTCTGTTTGAGCCGTTTGTAACCGGACGAGTGGGGGGTAGTGGCCTGGGACTCGCAATTGTTCAAAGGGCTGTCGACGCCCACCAGGGCCTCGTCTTTGCCGAGTCCGTGCCGGGCCGAGGCACGACGTTTACGGTTCTACTCCCATCTTGTGAAAGCTCGGAGATAGCGGCGTGAGCAAACAGAACGGCACGATCCTCGTGATTGATGACGAAGCAGGGATTCTTGACACACTGAGGATCCTCTTGAAGAACTCGGGCTTCCGGGTCGAGACAGCGCAGGGCGGTAAGGCCGGTCTCGCGGCGATTCGGTCAGTGGCTCCGGATATCGTGCTTACGGACATAAAGATGCCCCGGGTATCAGGGATCGACGTGCTGGAGGCGGCGCGGGAGGAGGATCCGGAAACGCCGGTCATTCTGATGACTGCCCAGGCGTCGCTTCAGAGCGCGATCGAGGCCGTCAATCAGGGGGCTTTTTACTACATACAGAAGCCGTTCTCCAACGACGACTTGGTAGCCATCTGCAACCGCGCGGCCGAACGCAGACAACTACGCTCGGAGAACAAGCAGCTCAAGCGTGAGATCCGTCGCCGCGAGAAGTCGGTTAGCGTCAAACCTATCGGCACGTCACAGTGTTTTCTCGAGATACTGAAGTTGGCCGAGCAGGTGGCACCGACCGACTCCACCGTCCTGGTGCAGGGGGAAAGCGGTACCGGAAAAGAAGTGATAGCCCGCTACATTCACGAGTTATCCGAGCGGAGTGACGGCCGGTTCCTATCTATCAATTGCGGTGCTCTCCCAGAGAGCTTGCTTGAATCCGAGCTGTTCGGACATGTAAAGGGGTCTTTCACCGGAGCCGTCCGCGACAAGCAAGGTCTGTTCGAGGCAGCCCGCGGCGGGACTTTTTTGCTGGACGAGGTAGGGGAGATGACTGCAGCCACGCAAGTCAAGTTGCTCCGCGTGCTCCAGGAACGCGAAGTGCTGCCCGTAGGCGGAACGGAGCAGATTCGCGTTGACGTTCGTGTTATTGCCGCCACTAATCGCGATGTCGAAGCGGAAGTTAGGCGGGGGAATTTCCGCTCCGATCTTTTCTACCGTCTCAATGTCATCCCCATTCATCTTCCTGCGCTGCGCGAGCGGACAGAGGACATTCCGCTGCTTGTCGACGCTGCGTTGCAGCGGATTGCATCCCACCGAAGTGAGGAACCAAAGCACTTGTCGGCCGAGGCTTTGGAGCTGGTCACCGCGTACGGCTGGCCTGGGAACGTGCGCGAGTTGGAGAACGCCCTGGAGCACGCCGTCGTGCTGAGCAAGGACAAGGAGCTTTCTGTCGCGACGCTACCTAAACGTGTGACCTCACAGAAGGTTCAGCCGCTCGTTACGGATCGTGTGGCGGATAACCCCACTCTCGAAGCCATCGAACAGGCATACATTGAGTGGGTCCTTCAGAGTCAGGGCGGCAACAAGACGAGAGCTGCAGAGGTTCTCGGAATCGATCCATCCACTCTTTACCGAAAATTATCGCGTTATGACAGCAACCCGCCTGAGTAGCATTCAGGCGGACGATCAACTCGGTGCGGGCACGCTTGAACGGTTGGCTGCGGCGCCTGCGCTCAACAAATGGATGTACACCAGACTGGAGCCATGGCTTGGGCAGACTGTTCTGGAGGTTGGATCAGGCATCGGGAGTATTTCCCAGTTTTTCGTGGATCGAGAAGCGGTCGTATTGACAGATATCGAAGACGCGTATCTGGGCTATTTGAAAGAAAGGTTTGGCAACCAAGATACGGTACGATTCGTGAAGATGGCGCTGCCGGACGTACCGGATTCGCTTCGTTCGGAGAGATTTGATTCGGTGGTATCGGTGAACGTGCTCGAGCACATAGAGAAAGATCTCGAAGCGCTGGTAGCGATGCGTTCCTTGCTGAGCGACGAAGGGAATGTTGTGTTGCTCGTCCCTGCTCTTGAGTGGTTGTATGGG